>CAYGHB010000257.1:0-3057 GCA_964349375.1 uncultured Syntrophomonadaceae bacterium
TTAAAAATTGCCTCTTACCTGGCAGTTTACCTGGTTTCGATAGAAGTGTGCCGTAATTTTCCTATCGGCAAAAGAGCAGCGGAGCAAGAGGAGAAGAGCGAAAATAAGCCAGAACAGATACCCCCAGGTTTAGGTCTGATGCTTCATATCCTGATGTTCGTGGCAACCATTATAACCCTTGCCAGTCTTGGTGTAGCTTCCGGTCATTGGGATTTTATCGGCGCCTATCATGATGCCGGTTTGCGGATCGCTTCGCCGATGGGTTATGCAAACACCGCTGCCGCCTACTTCATGGCTGCTTACCTGCTGACCATGGCCCTGGCTCCGTTGGCCAAAAGGTGGTGGTTAAGAGCGCTTTACCTGGCTCCGGCTGCCCTCATTTTATTAACTACTATACTGACATTTTCCAGGGGGGCCTGGTTACTGCTCGCGCCTCTGATGCTCCTACTGGTTCTGGCCGCAGCGCCCGGCCAGCGTCTGCGGACCTTTCTTTATTTAATTGCCACTACTATTCCCGCTTTGCCGGCAGCATTCATAGCCGACCCGATCTTTCGATCGCCTACTCCGGCCCAGGCCTGGCTGCCGATTGTGGCTGCTCTAGCAGGCGCTATCGTCCTGGGGGCGTTGGCGGAGCTTTACCTGATACAGAGTCGGAAAATAAAGATCTATGGCGCTGCAGCAATTACTGTAGTAGCTGCAGCGGTAATGATTGTATTGCTGATTGTACCGCTATTAAGCTCCGGTGCCCCAGAGAATTCGGATGACAGTGAGACTATTATAAATTCTACTCTGAGCAGGGTTTTACCGGAACGGTATTATGATCGCATTTATTCACCCGGCCGCAATATTAACATGGAAGCCCGTTTCGAAATGTTTCGCGATGCTGTAAAAATCATCAGGGATTATCCTATTTTAGGTACTGGCGGAGGTGGTTGGGCTGCCCTTTATCAGGGTTACCAGGACAGGCCTTTGAGTAGCAGGCCGTACTTTTCCAGAGAGGTTCATAACCACTTTTTACAGGTTTGGGTAGAAGCGGGTTTGCTGGGCTTTATAGCCTTTGTCGGTATTTGGATCAGCATGGCTGCCGCTTTTATCCGCAACTGTATTATTAACCGTTCTGAAACCAGGAGATGGCAGTATTGGACAACCGTCTTTCTGCCTGTTGTAGCGCTCGGTGCCCACAGTGTTATTGATTGGAATTTTTCTATGGCAGCGGTGGGGATCTATCTCTTTACTTTGCTGGGGGCCGGCCGAAGCCTTGATAATGTAAACTGGTTTAGCAATAAGTTTCAGCCGCAGGCTGAGCTCAATAAGGTAGGCTTTAGCAATGTTTTATTGCTAATAATCGGCGTTGTTATTTTTACCGCTAATCTGGTTTTAGTTTCCGGCTTCAACAGCACTGCGCGCTCCCAAAAATACATTGAGCAACGCAACATCAAGATGGCAGTACCGGAGCTGCAAAGGGCAATCCGCCTGGATCCCCTGCGGGCGGAAAATTATCATAACCTGGGCGCTATCCTGGAAGAACAATCCCGGGCAGGGCAAGGTGGAGCTGATTTGGAAACGATCATTTACCTTTCTGGTCGTGCTTACCAGCTTGAACCATATAACCCCTTATATATTTTCCGCTACGGCGAGCTCACCCTTAACTACATCGATGTCCGGAGTGGGCTTGATACAATGGATCGTTTGCTGATAGTGAGACCGCTAAGCGATAGCAGTTATATACAAGCCAGTTTAGCCAGACTCAGGCTTGCAGAATACTTTTTTAATGCAGGCAGACCCACCGAGGGTTTAAAATATCTTGATGAAATTGACCAGATCGAGAGTCAGATGCTGGAGAGATTCGGTGAAACTGAACCACTAAATTATATTCTCGGCCGGGTTCAATTGATTAAAGGAAACAAAAGTCAGGCGCGGGACTTTTTTATAGCTGTCACGGAAGGAGATCCTTTCTATGAGCTGGCGCGACAACAGCTTCAACTTCTGGAAGAGCAGGCAAACTAAGCGTAATACTCAGCGCTATAAACTCTCTGTCGCTCTTTTGCTGTTTATAAATATGATCATTGCGATCGGTTGCGCAGATAACGGAGCCGCATTGAATGAGTTAAAGGATGAACTTGTTATCATTGATGAAGGGAAGGCTGGAACAATGAAAAGCGAGCAGGAGGATAAAAGAGACACCATGCCGGTAATTGATCAGAACATACCTGGAAATCTGGAAACTGCCACCTTTGCGCTGGGCTGATTCTGGGGCCCTGATGCCCGGTTCGGGCAGATAAAAGGAGTTTATCGCACCAGGGTCGGTTATGCCGGAGGCAGTCTTGAAAATCCGACCTACCATAACTTAGGCGATCACAGCGAAACGATCCAAGTAGACTTCGATCCTGCGGTTATCAGCTACGAAGAGATCCTGGATATTTACTGGAACAGCCATATTCCAACGGCGCAGCCCTGGTCAAGGCAATACATGTCGCTGATCTTTTACCATGATGCCGGGCAGAGCGACATTGCTCTTAAGAGTAAAGCCGCCATGGAACAAAAACTTGGCCGGGAGATAAAAACGGAGTTAGTTGCTTTTAACAAGTTTTATCTGGCGGAAGATTATCACCAGAAATATTACCTGCAGGCTGAACCGCAGTTGGCAATGGAGATCAGGGTTTATTACAGCGAATTTTCCGCTTTTACCAACTCAACTGTAGCTGCCAGGTTGAATGGCTTGCTGGGTGGTTACGGCGATCCTCAGCTGCTCACAGAAGAAATTGACAGCTATGGCCTTTCCGATGAGGCCAAAGATTTTCTGCAAGGATACCTGCGCTGAATTCTTTCTAACTGCAGGCCTTCCCGGAGATTTAATTTTTCTGGTGGCGGATTAAATGAACTTAAATTTTTATCTGGTCAGATCAAGCAATCATCCGGGTTTTGTTGACAGCAAGGTTGTTATTGTCTATATTATGGTTACAAATAGAGCTAATCAAGGGGACGTAGCTCAGTGGGAGAGCGCTTGACTCACATTCAAGAGGTCGGAGGTTCAATACCTCTCGTCCCCACCAGATA
>CAYGHB010000258.1:0-3055 GCA_964349375.1 uncultured Syntrophomonadaceae bacterium
CTTTGGCGCTGGGCCGGCCATAGTTGCACCCTGCGAGATTACCTTTGGCAATACAGGTTATTTAGCCCTTGGTAATCCAGTCACGACTCTGGTATATGCCGAACTCGATGAAAAGGCTTTGGCCAAAATCAGAAATGATTACCCGCTCCTAAAGCTGCTTAACCCTGATGCTTATAGTGAACTATACCGGGGTGAACCCCAGTGAATTTAAATGGCTGGAAAGAAAAATTATTTCAGCGTTATCTAATCTGGAGCTGCCGACCAGCTAAGATCAGACGTTACCTGCGAGCTATCTTGCCCTCATTACCCTTGCCCGACCCTGTTGACCGACAAAAGGTCAGAGTGGCGGCGCTTCAGGTTAAACTTGAGCTTTGCCAAAATCCTATTGCATTTGCGGATTTGATTCACCGCCGGGTCAAAGAAGCGTCCAGTGCCGGGGCCCGGTTGGTTGTTTTTCCCGAATACTTAAATCTTCTGCTGTTTGGAGTACTTCCCGGTTTTGAGCAGCTGGAGCAGGATTATATTTCTGAAGCTGAAGATAGTAAACCTGCTGCTGGAGAGGGCGGCGATGAGCAAATCAGTCTGCCTGATCTTTTCCGCTTCATGACCCCAGGCGTCCTGCCGCTACTGACCACTCTATTTTCAGCGCTGGCTACCGCTTACCGGCTTTATATTATGGCTGGTAGTTATACCTTGGCGGCTAACGGATCTGTTACTAACCGCGCTTTTCTCTACGGCCCGGACGGCAAGCTGATTGGCATTCAGGATAAAGTCCATCTGCTACCGGTTGAAGAAGAGTGGAAACTCAAAAGGGCAAAGAATTTTAAAATTTTTGATACCTCAATCGGTCGCCTGGCTATGCCGGTCTGTATGGATGCCACTTACTTTGAAACATTTCGGATTTTGGAAAACCGAGGGGCTGAAATAGTAGCGCTGCCGATTGCTAATCTTGAGTCTTATAACTACTGGCTGGCGCTGCGTGGCATCTGGCCAAGAGTCCAGGAAAGCCCCCTCTTCGGAATTAAGAGTGCCCTGGTTGGTAGCATCGCCGGACTTATCTTTACGGGCAGGGCGGGTATCTTTGCCCCCCTCGAACTGGCCCCCAACGGCGACGGGGTCCTGGCTGAAGTAGATCATTTCGATCACGAGGCCATGGCTGTCGCCGACCTTAATCTTAAAGCTCTGCAAGAGTTACGTCAGGACCACCCCTGGCGTGACCGTAACCCTGCTTTGTATGGACACTACTTGCCAAAGATATATCAACGGTAGCGAAACACAACTACCAAATCGGGATAAGGCCTAACCAAATACACCCTCCCCCAGACTGGAGAGAACCAAGTACACCCTCCCCCTTGAGGGAGGAGGGTCGGGGTGTGAGAATCTATTTGTTGCCACCAACCGCGAACTTATAAGCTCCAGATAAAGGTGGGGGAGAAAAGAGTATTTATTAGCCGAACGAGGTTATCAGGCTGTTTCTTTCTGCATCTCCACGATACTGCCGCCTGTCACCAGCTTAAGTTGCTCCAAGGTGATCGGCAGAAAAGAATAACTTGACCCGGCGGCGCTATATACTATTTTAAAACGTCTCATGGAATCATCAATAAAAATCGGGATGCCCGGGTCGATGTCGAACGGGCAGACACCGCCGACCCGGTAGCCGGTGATCCGCTCCACTTCTTCCGGTTTGGCAATTCGGACTTTACCGCCACCCAGTAAAGACTTAACTTTTTTGCTGTCGATGGTAATATCGCCGGCTGCAACAAACAGCCCATAGCGTTCACCGGCCCTAAAAAGAATAGTTTTGGCGATCTGGCCGACTTCCACCCCAAGTGCTTCTGCTGCTTCGATTGAAGTTTTTGTCGTCTGCTCGTGTTCCTGCGGTTGCAGGTCCAGGTTAAACTGGCCAAGGTAACGGCAGGCTCTCTCAAGAGCCGGGTTTTGTAACATTATTAAGAAGCTCCTTTCATAATTCTTTATTAATCAGCAATGCCAGCTTCTTCTAACTGATAGGTGTTAACCTCTTTTTCAGGGTAGCGGGCAAAAACGATGACCCCAATCAGGATAAAAACCGCCGAGACAGGGCCGGTTAACTGGATGCCAAGCGGGGTAGTGATCGTACTACCGAAAAACTGCAGTAGGGCGCCGGTGATAACGGTCGAAAGACCCATCGCCATTTTTAAAATAAAACCCTGGGCGCCAAAATACATTGCTTCCCGACGCTGGCCCGAGAGCCTGCCCTCAAGATCGGATACTGCGGCAACGATGGCATCGGGCACGATGAAAATAACGGCCAGCGGCAGGCCGGTCAGTCCCATTAATATATAGGCGATCAGTTCAGGACCCAGTCCGAAAAGCGGCTGCCCGAGAAAGAAGTAAAGCGGCAGCAATATCAAAAAGGCTACCAGGGCAAACATCATCATCGCCTTCAGTCCCAGTTTTTTTGAAAGAATATTGACCACCGGGAAGAAAAGCAGGGCAACTACGAATGCCAGGCCAAAGTAGATTGACGTATC
This sequence comes from uncultured Syntrophomonadaceae bacterium, assembly GCA_964349375.1. GTDB lineage: Bacteria > Bacillota > Dethiobacteria > DTU022 > DTU022 > UBA993. The sequence goes on from CAYGHB010000258.1 coordinate 2,514, forward strand.
ATCCTCGGTGCCTTTTAGCAATACTGTAACATAGAGGGGAATGTTTAGGGTAACGATGTTAAAGCCCAGCCAGAAGGTAACGTTGCCGATCAGGTAAATTAAAAAGGCCCGGTTTTTAAAGGTTGTGGTTACCGCTTCCACCAAGCCCAGAGTTGCAGGTTCAGCTTCGGCATAGCGGCGTTCTTTGATTAACAGCGGCAGGTAAAGCAGAATTAGGCCTAATACAGCCATGGCCCAGACCATGCCGTGAAAGCCTAAAATGCCGATTAAGATTCCAGCCCCGATCAGGGCGATGCCAACTCCAAGCAGACTGAAGGTCGCTTTGTAGGTGGCCAGGTCAACCCGGTCCCGATTCGAGCGGGCCAACTCAGGCAGCAGAGCAAGATACGGGCAGACGTAAGCGGTAAAAAGGATAAAGTAAAGCCCGAGCAGCCCTGCCACATAAACGCTGTTTAAGGGCGATTTTTCAGCGACCGGTGGGTAAAACAGCAGCACAAAAACAGCAGCATAGGCAATACCGCTGAACAGCATAAAGGGCATGC
>CAYGHB010000259.1:0-3040 GCA_964349375.1 uncultured Syntrophomonadaceae bacterium
TGGCCGGGATGGGTTTGGATGAAGAGGTGGCCTTGATTACCGATGGTCGCTTTTCAGGGGCTACCCGCGGTGCTTCAATTGGTCATATCTCTCCTGAAGCGGCTGCCGGCGGTCCGATTGCCCTGGTGGAGGATGGAGACCGGATTGCAATTGACCTGCCTAATAAAAAGCTTGACTTGCTGTTCGAAAATGAAGAATTTGAGAAGCGCTTTAAGTTGCTTAAAAAACCCGAGCCAAAAATTGCGCATGGATACCTGAAACGCTACGCCGCGTTAGTTTCTTCGGCCGCCTCAGGAGCCGTGCTGGACGAAGATGCTGCTGATCTGAAGGGTGATTAAAATGAAGAAGAAAATGATAAAAGGCTCAGCGATAATCCTTAAAGCGCTGGAGATTGAGGGAGTTGATCAAATCTTCGGTTTTCCCGGAGGAGCGGTTCTTCCCCTCTACAATCAGCTATATGACTCACCGCTGAAACATCTCCTGGTAAGACATGAGCAGGCGGCAGTTCACGCTGCTGACGGGTATGCCCGTGTTACCGGCAAGCCGGGGGTGGTCTTTGCCACCTCGGGACCGGGCGCAACCAATCTGGTAACGGGTATAGCCAATGCCTACATGGACTCTGTTCCCCTCGTCCTGATCACGGGGCAGGTAGCCAGTCATTTTATCGGCACCGATGCTTTTCAGGAGGCTGATATTACAGGCATTACACTGCCGATTACCAAGCATAACTACCTGGTAAAAGATGTTGAAGATTTACCTTCGATTTTGAGCGATGCCTTTTACATCGCTTCTACCGGGAGACGCGGCCCGGTTTTAATTGATATTCCTAAGGATGTTTTTGATCAGGAAGCCCCTTTTGAATATAATCAGCAGCGTCATATTGCCGGCTACAATCCCACCTACTCGGGGCATGCAGGCCAAATTAACCGGGCAGTCAAGGCAATTCGTGATGCCGTAAGACCGGTAATATTTGGTGGAGGTGGGCTGATCAGGGCTGGTGCAGACAAGGCTTTGCGTGAACTGGTCGATACGGCTAAGATCCCGGTGATTTTGTCACTGATGGGGCTCGGCGCGTTTCCGGGAGGTAACAGTCTCTTCCTCGGAATGCCCGGCATGCATGGCAGTGTAACTGCCAACTATGCGCTGACTGAGACTGACCTGATCATTGCTGCAGGGGTAAGGTTTGATGACCGGGTTACGGGAAAGCTCGAAAACTTTGCAGAAAAAGCAAAAATTATTCACATCGATATTGATCCTGCCGAAATTGGTAAAAATGTCAATATTGATATTCCGATTGTTGGTGATGTGCGCCTGGTCTTGGAAGATATGCTGCGCAAGCTAAAGCCGGGCAACACAGGCAAGTGGCTGAAGCAGATTGAAAGCTGGCAGGCAAAATATCCGATGCCTACAGGTTCAAAGGGCGCGAGCAGCAGTTTGCTGCCGCAATTTGTAATCAGGGAGCTCAGCCGGCTATCCGAGCCTGATACTATCGTGGCGACCGATGTGGGGCAGCATCAGATGTGGACGGCCCAGCATTTTATTATCCCTGCTCCGAAAAGATTCCTGACTTCAGGCGGACTGGGAACCATGGGCTACGGTTTTCCGGCAGCAATCGGCGCCCGTCTTGCGGCTCCCGATCAGAGAGTTCTATGTATCACCGGCGATGGCAGCTTCCAGATGAACATCCAGGAGTTGGCCACCGTAGTCAATAATAAAATGGACATTACGATCGCGCTTATTAATAATGGCTCTCTGGGTATGGTTCGCCAGTGGCAGGAGTTTTTCTACGAAAAGCGTTACTCCCATACGATTCTGCCCGAATGTCCCGATTTTGTCAAAGTTGCGGAAGCTTATGGTGTTCGGGCGCTGCGTGCTACCACGGAAAAAGAAGCAACGCGGGCGATTGAAGAAGCTTTTCAGACTAAGGGTCCTGTTTTGATCGACTTTGTCGTCAACCCGGAGGAAAATGTTTACCCCATGGTGGCGCCCAACCAACCAATTAATCAAATCATCACCGGGGGTGACTTCTAATGAAACATGTTCTGGCAATCCTGGTTGAAAATAAAGCCGGCGCGCTGACCAGAATTTCGGGCCTCTTCAGCAGACGTGGGTTTAACATTGATAACATCGCTGTTGGAGAAACAGTCACACCCGGGATCGCCCGGATGACGATTACGGTTGAGGGCAGCGATCCGGTAATTGAACAAGTGGTGAAACAGCTGCACAAGCTGATCAACGTGCTCAAAGTCAGCAACCTGTCGAAGGAGCCATCTGTTATGCGAGAGCTGATGCTGATCAAGGTCAGGGCCGATACCGGCAACCGCAGTGATATCCAGCAGATTGTGGAGACCTTCAGGGGTAAGGTGGTTGATGTCTCTCCCGACTCGATGATCATCGAGGTAACCGGAACAGAAGACAAGCTGGAGGCAATCAAAATGATGCTCGACCACTTTGGCATAAAGGAGATAGTGCGCACCGGCAAGGTAGCACTGCTCAGGGGAACAAAAACTACCCGTGAAAGCTAAAAGGATTAAAATCAGGACAAGAATATACTGATAAACCATATATTTTGGGAATAAGCAGCTCAGAGAAAGAGGACTTAATATGAATAAAGAACAGTTTTCACAAAGCGGATCAACAATGGTGGAAAAGATCCTGGCGGCAAAAGCCGACCAGACAAAGGTATCTCCCGGTGATCTAGTCATTATACAAGTTGATCTGGCTCTTGGCAATGATGTAACTGCCCCGGTTGCGATCAGGGAGTTTGAGCGTTTCGGTCTCGATCGGGTTTTTAATCCTGACCTGATAGTGTTGGTGCCCGATCATTTTACCCCCAATAAAGACATCGCTTCTGCAGAACAGGTTAAAATCGTGCGGCGTTTTGCCGAACAGCAGGGCATCAAACATTTTTATGACGTGGGGCGGATGGGTATCGAGCATGCCCTCCTTCCTGAAAAAGGTCTGGTCTGGCCCGGCGCGGTGATAATCGGCGCCGATTCTCACACCTGCACTTACGGGGCTCTTGGCGCCTTTGCAACGG
>CAYGHB010000260.1:0-3022 GCA_964349375.1 uncultured Syntrophomonadaceae bacterium
TTAAAATTGAAACTCAGCGAGGTTCAATAATTAATTTAATTGCTGTCCTTTCCTCGCCGTCAATTTCAATGTCCGTAAAGGCTGGTATGCAGATCAGGTCTATGCCGCCTGGTGCGACAAAACCTCTTGCTATAGCTACTGCCTTTACTGCCTGGTTCAATGCTCCCGCTCCGATTGTTTGTATTTCTGCGTTTCCCCTTTCGCGCAAAACACCGGCCAGGGCCCCTGCTACAGAATTTGGGTTGGATTTTGCCGAGACTTTTAATACATCCATTATTAGATGCCTCCTTTGCGGATTTATCTAATCTATTCTGTCTTTTATCAGGATCTCCTGCCAGAATTATATGAATAATTCGATATGAGCAGATTTATTTTAAAGCGCTGATTCTCTCAATAGCGATCGCCTTTCCGCTTTTATCATCAACTTCAATCAGTACGGCATTAAAAAGTACCATGCCTTTACTTATTTGAAAACGTTGTGGTTGCTGTGTCAGAAACATCTGCAGAGGTTCCTGCTTGTCAACTCCTAAAATAGCGTCGTATAACCCGACCATTCCAACATCGGTGATGTAAGCGGTCCCCTTGGGCAGAATACGCTCGTCGGCGGTCTGAACGTGGCTGTGGGTGCCGATCACGGCGCTCACCCTGCCGTCCAAATACCAGCCTATAGCCTGTTTTTCCGATGTGGCTTCGGCGTGAATATCAATCAAGATAATAGGAGCTTGGCCTTTAAGGATTTCAATTTCACGATCGGCGGCTCTGAAAGGACAGTCAACAGCATGCATGAAAACCCTGCCCATCAGGTTAATGACTGCAGCTTTTTTCTTTCCGCCTTTGAAGCTTAAGAGCACTGCACCTCTGCCGGGAGTAGTCTCAACCGGATAATTGGCAGGTCTCAGCATTCGCTCTTCACGGTCAATAAAATTATAGATATCTTTTTGATCCCAGATATGGTTACCGCCGGTGATCAAATCAACACCTGATTTGCGAATTTCCTGGTATACTCTTTCGGTAATACCTGCTCCGCCGGCGGCATTTTCGCCGTTGGCAATCACCAGGTCGGCCTTCATCTGCCGTTTTAGTTCCGGGAGATGTTCCTGCAAATATTGCCGCCCCGGTTTTCCGACCAGGTCACCAATAAAAATGATCCGCAAGTTGATCACTCCACTTCTAGCAGAAAAACATATCTATCTACCTGCTCAGATTAAGAGAAAGTGCCTTTTCAGGCACCTTCTCTTCCATCATCAAGATTCGGTTTAAATAAATTTAACCTTTATTACTTGGCGTAATCAACGGCCCTGGTTTCACGAATCACGGTGACCTTGATCTGCCCGGGGTATTCAAGTTCGCTCTCGATCTTTTTGACAATATCCCTGGCAACCTGAATAGAAGCATAATCATCGATTCGATCGGGCTTGACCATAATTCTGATTTCACGACCGGCGTGAATTGCATATGCTTTTTCAACACCCTCAAAAGAGTCGGCAATATTCTCTAAGTTTTCCAACCTCTTGATGTAGGCCTCAAGCGTCTCGCGCCGCGCCCCTGGTCGGACAGCCGATATGGCATCTGCGGACTGGATTAATACTGCTTCCATCGTATTAAAATCAGTATCACCGTGGTGTGCGGCAATAGCATTGACTACCGCATCGGATTCCTTGTATTTCTTGGCAACTTCTGCTCCAATAAAAACGTGAGAGCCTTCTGTTTCATGGTCAATCGCTTTACCGATGTCGTGCAATAAACCTGCCCGCTTGGCAAAGTTTACATCCAAGCCCAATTCGGCAGCCATGATCCCGGCTAAATGCGCAACTTCTATTGAATGCTGCAGCACATTCTGGCCGTAACTGGTTCTGAAGCGCAATTTTCCTAACAAGTAAACTATTTCGGGGTGGATACCATGAACCCTCGCCTCAAAAGTCGCGCGTTCACCCTCATCCTTAATCTGTGCTTCCACTTCTTTACGGGTTTTTTCAACAATCTCCTCGATCCTGGCCGGGTGAATCCGTCCATCGCTGACCAGTTTTTCAAGGGAAATTCGCGCTACTTCACGTCGAATCGGATCAAAACCGGAAATAATGACCGCTTCCGGGGTGTCATCTATGATCAGGTCAATGCCGGTCAGTGTTTCCAGGGCCCGTATGTTGCGCCCCTCACGTCCGATAATGCGACCTTTCATTTCATCGTTCGGCAGTGATACCACCGATACGGTAGATTCTGAAACATGATCAGCAGCACAGCGCTGGATTGCCAGGGTAACAATTTCACGGGCTTTTTTATCCCCATCAGCTTTCGCCTGGTTCTCCATATCCCTGACCATGATCAGCATTTCATGATTAATCTCTTCCCGAACACGCTGCAGTAGAATCTCTTTTGCATCATCAGAGGACATTCCGGATACTCTTTCCAATTCAGCCAGCTGCTTCTGCAGCAGTTGATCAAGTTTTTCCTGAAAGGTTTTAGTTTCCTCTTCTTTATTCTTTAAATCCTCTTCTTTGCGTTCCACATTGATAATCTTTCGATCCAGGTTTTCTTCTTTTTGCTGTAACCTTTTTTCCATACGCTGAATTTCAGCACGTCTTTCTCTTGATTCGCGATCAAGCTCAGTGCGCAATTTATGCGCTTCTTCTTTTACCTCCAGCTGTTTTTCACGTTTTAAAGCGTTCGCTTCATGGTTTGCTTCTTCAAGAATTTTCTTTGCTTCGATTTCGGCAGAGGATATCTTTGCTTCAGCAATCATTTTACGGAACAGGTAACCGCCACCGAGTCCGACGATTAGGGCGGCGATAGCCATCAATAAGCTGTTTAACATCTTTTTTCACCTCCGTAGCTGATTTATAAAAGTATCATTTTTCTATCAAAAATAAAATAAGCTGTGTTTAGAACACAGCCTAAAGAGAAAGGTTGGAAAAAGGTACACTATCGCCCTTTTCCCAAAGATTTTATGTTTTTTATGATCAATCCTCGGTATCTTTCGATACCAGGCTTTCTCTTGTCAGTCATGCCCTGAACTATATTAAAA
>CAYGHB010000261.1:0-3007 GCA_964349375.1 uncultured Syntrophomonadaceae bacterium
GGCTCGCGGTACCACCTTTATTGATCGGCAAATTTCATGCCGAACCACTTAAACCGTTTTCATGAAAAACGGCCTTGATAACGGTATAAAACCGGGACAGCCTACACACCGAGATATAACCGGCTTCAACTGCCACCTCCGGGGTGCGCTTCACCGCTTGCTTAAAGTCCGGACTTTCACCAACTCCGGCTCGCTGCTACCGCCACAACACGGTTACTCTCCCCATCACAGGCTTTATTATATTGTAGAAGATTCTACAACAACAGCTTAAAGGCTGTCAAGGAAAACTTAAACTTTATGCTCTTTATCTCTTTATGCTCTTATTCCTTTGCGCCTTACAGCGGGATGTTGCCGTGCTTGCGCATCAACCGCTGTTCGCGCTTGTTTGCTACCATTTCAAGGCCTCTGAGCAGGTAAGCCCTTGTCTGGCGCGGATCGATCACCTCATCAATCCAGCCCCTGGCAGCAGCGATATAGGGGTTTGCATATTTCTCCCGGTACTGCTGAACCAGCTCCTGCCGCTTGGCCGCCTGGTCTTCAGCTGCCTCCAGCTCGCGCCGGTTGACAATATTAACCGCTCCTTCGGGACCCATCACCGCTATTTCGGCTGTTGGCCAGGCCAGGCAGAGATCGGCACCCAGCGAGCGCGAGTTCATGGCTATGTAAGCGCCACCGTAGGCTTTTCTTAAGATGATCGAAATCTGCGGCACCGTCGCTTCTGAATAAGCATACAGAACCTTTGCCCCGTGACGGATCACCCCGCCCCACTCCTGCTCAACCCCAGGCAGGTAACCGGGCACATCAACAAAAGTGATCAGCGGCAGATTAAAGCAATCGCAGAAACGAACAAAGCGGGCTATCTTGTCGGATGAGTTAACATCAAGACATCCGGCTTTAACCATCGGCTGATTGGCGATGACCCCGACGGGTCTGCCGCCGATGCGGGCAAAACCGACTACAGCATTCTGGGCGTAGCCCTGGTGAACTTCCATCATGTCACTGCTGTCAACAACCCTCTTGATGATGTCGCGCACATCATATGAGCGATTAGCGTTATCGGGCATGATCGTCAGCAACTCTTCCTCATTTAAGGCAGGCTCAACGGGTGCAGCCATCGGCGGATCATCAATATTATTGGAAGGCAGAAAACTGAGCAGGCGCCGAATCTGGTCAAAACACTCTTCCTCTTCATCGGCGTAAAAATGAGCAACTCCGCTGGTCTGGTTATGGGTGGCGGCGCCTCCTAGCTCTTCGGCTGAAACCTCTTCCCCGGTTACCGCCTTGATCACCTGCGGTCCGGTAATAAACATATTGCCGATCTTGCTGACCATGAAGATAAAGTCGGTAATCGCCGGAGAGTAGACCGCGCCACCGGCACAGGGGCCCATGATTACAGAAAGCTGAGGGATGACCCCCGAACACAACGTGTTGCGATAAAAGATCGAGCCAAACCCATTAAGAGAGTAAACCCCTTCCTGGATTCTCGCTCCCCCGGAATCGTTAAGCCCGATCACGGGTGCCCCATTCTGGGCTGCTAAATCTAAAATCCGGCAGATTTTTGCTGCATGAACTTCACCGAGTGAGCCGCCGGCAACCGTAAAATCCTGGGCATATACGTAGGTCCGACGCCCAGCGATCGTCCCGTAGCCGGTAACCACCCCTTCGCCGGGATTTGGATAATCGAGCGAACTGGCATCTTCCAAACCGGTCTGGGAAAAGGTGCCAATCTCTACAAAGCTGTTCTCATCAAGCAGCTTGCTTAACCTTTCTCTGGCGGTCAGCTTGCCTTTGGCATGCTGGTCTTCGGTTCTTTTTTCGCCACCGCCCGCCAAGGTCCGGCTTCTTCGCGCATCAAGGTGTTGAAGGTTTTCATTCATACTTTAGTCACCGCTTTCTTAACAATTCTGCGTCTTTGTTAACGTTCACATATTTCGATCAAAACTCCGCCTGTCGACTTGGGATGCAGGAAGGCGATCTTAGCCCCACCTGCTCCGTAACGCGGCTTTTCGTCAATTAAAGCCACACCCTGCTGCTTCAGCTGCTCGAGTTTTTCTTCAATATTCGAGACCCTGAAGGATAGATGGTGCACGCCTGCGCCCTTCTTCTCAATAAACTTGCCAACCGGACCTTCAGGGTCGGTTGACTCTAAGAGTTCAACTTTGCTTTCCCCTACCGGCAAAAAAGCAACCTTAACTTTTTGCTCCTCAACAACCTCGGTGCCCTTACAAACCAGGCCCAGCTGATCGCGGTATAATTTTAGCGCTTCATCGAGGTTAGCAACCGCTATTCCGATATGATCTACTTTTTCAAACATCTCTATCCCCCCATCGGTCAGTTTAGTTCAAGCTTATTTTTAATAAAATTAACAATATCCACCGTTGATGATCCGGGTGTGAAAACTTCAGCCACCCCGTGCTCTTTCAGGTAGGCAATATCATCACGGGGAATAATACCGCCAATAAGCACAATTATATCACTGCTCTCCTGTTCGCGCAGCATTTCAACCACGGGCGGGATCAACTGCATATGAGCCCCCGACAAAATGCTTAAACCGATCACCTGGACATCTTCCTGCAGCGCTGTTTCCACGATTTGCTCCGGTGTCTGTCTCAACCCGGTATAGATTACCTCCATACCGGCGTCCCGCAATGCCTGGGCAACTACTTTAGCACCGCGGTCGTGACCGTCAAGACCGATTTTTCCGACAAGGACCCGAACCGGTTTATTGGACATCCTGATACCTCCTTCACTATTCAAACTACCGCTCAAGCTTATTAGTTTTTTAATCAAATCATGATCTGTTGCTGATACTCGCCAAACACATCGCGCAGAACCCCGCATATTTCACCAAGTGTGGCGTAAGCCTTAACCGCCTCGAATATCGGGGGCATCAGGTTATCGCTGCCCTGAGCAGCCCTTCTTAGCTCCTGCATGGTTTCAGCCACCTTTGCTTGGTTACGGCTGAGCCTGACTTCTTTAAGCCGCTCTACCTGTCTCTGGCTGGTAG
>CAYGHB010000262.1:0-3000 GCA_964349375.1 uncultured Syntrophomonadaceae bacterium
TAATGCCCTATCATACACCCAGCCATAAATGTTCCAAAAATAGTTAACCACAACCAATCTCCAATTAACAGTAGTATAATAAAGTTTTAAACTATATAATAAACACTAAGGCAGGCGGTCATAATAGACAAATTTAACTAACAATAAACAACCTTTTGTGTATTATAATACTTTTTTTATAATTTTAGTATACTTTTTGTGTAAAATGTATAACTTTCCAACAAAAACCTTAAATAGAAAGATAGAATCATAATATTTCAGATATATAAAGAGATAGCGCGAATTTCTTCTGGGATAGATACCATTTTAAGTAATATTCGATCCTGCTGGGGGAGGAACTGTAATTGGAAAAAATATTTTATCCTCAATCAATAGTCATTATCGGTCTCTCGTCAAAGCCGACCAATATCCCGCGGTTAACTTTGGAAAACTTACTGCGTTGGGGTTACCGGGGCAGAATCTTCGGCGTTAACGACCGCAGCGATGATCAACATGTTGACGGCATCAGGATGTATAAAAGTGTTGAGGATTTGCCGGAAATACCCGATCTTGCCTTCTGCATGATCCCGGCCCCTTTGATCCCCGAAATGGTGGACCGCTGTGGGAAATACGGCATCAGGCGGATGGCCATTCCTTCAGGTGGTTTTTCGGAATTCAGTGAAGAAGGGCAGAATCTGGCAAACAAGCTGCTCAGTACCGCACGGAAATACGGTATCCGTTTTGTCGGCCCGAACAGCGTGACCGTAGCCAATACGGACAACGGTCTCTGCCTGCCCTTTGTCGCCCTGCACAAAGCGCCAAAGGGCGAAATGTCGATTATCTCGCAAAGCGGCGGTGTGGCCTTAAGCATGCTCAATTACCTGGCCGATGAAAAGATTGGCCTGGCCAAGTTTGCCAGCATCGGCAACAAGCTTGATTTGGACGAGGTTGATTTTCTGGAGTATTTCGGTAAAGATCCTCAAACAAAAGTGATCTGTCTCTACCTTGAAAGCATCACCCGGGGCCACAAGCTGATCGAAACAGCAAAAGCGATCGATAAACCGATTGTTGTTTACAAGTCGAACACGACAAGCGCCGGCAAACAGGCAGCTATGAGCCATACTGCTGCTTTGAGCAGCGACGAGGCCATTATTGATTCAGCCTTCGAGGAAGCAGGAATCATCCGCATCACCAACTTCCTGGAATTCATTGAAATAACCAAGGCTTTTCAGCTGCCGCCGATGAAAGGTCGACGCATTATGGTGATGAGCCCTGCCGGCGGCTTTGCCGTGATGGGCGCAGACCTGTCTGAACAATCCGGCTTTAAATTTGCTGATATGGGAGAAGAGTTTTACGACAGCCTGAAGCAATTTAGCAATGCGGGGGTGATCAACTTTTCCAACCCTCTTGATATGGGAGATATTTACGATCCAAAACTGACGGCTCATGTTATCTATTCGGTTATGCACTCCGATCAGGTTGACGGATCAATCTATATCAGCCAGCGACCGCAAATGCCGCAGGGTGAGAATGTTTTTCAAAAAATGTTCTTAGCGGATATATCCATGGAAGCCTGGGGCTCGATCCTTTCCGCCGGAAAACCCTTAGGCATCTGCCTTTTTGGGCCTTCACGCGTCATCCAGCAGGCCAAACGCTCTGTTGAGTTTCCGATCTTTAACAGCCCGGAAGGAATGATTAAAGCGTTGGCAGCGCAAATGAAATTTTATGAGAGAAGAAGGATGCTACAGAATCAAGCTGAACCTGCCCCTCTTCCCAATATCAATCAGCAGGCCGCTCGCCAGTGGATGCTTGACAAGCAGGGTGAATACGGTGAAGAAACCTTTGAACTGCTTGAGGCATACGGCATTAAAACAGCAGCATCAGGAACGGCAATAGATGCTGCAGAGGCGGTTCAACAGGCCCGCGCTTTGGGGTACCCCGTGGTAATGAAAGTGATTTCGCCTGATGCGCTGCATAAAACAGATGCCGGCGGTGTTTTGTTGAATTTAAAGAGCGACCAGGAAGTGGCGGAAGGCTTTTTAACTATTAAGAACAACCTGCACAAATACAATCAAGAAGCCCTTTTCAGCGGGGTGCGCATTCAAAAAATGGCCAGCCCGGGTCTTGACCTTTTTATCGGTGGCAAGCACGATCCCTCATTCGGGCCGGTGGTCTTTTTCGGATTGGGCGGCATTTATATTGAAACATTTAAAGACGTGGCTAACCTGCTCTGCCCCGCCCGCCCCGAAGAGGTGCAAATAAAACTGGCAGCGCTTAAATCTGCAGCGATGCTCTCCGGCCAGCGCGGTCAAAGGGCTTTAGATAAAAAATCATTTATCGACTTGGTAGTGCGCACCTCCAGGCTTTTGGCTGATTATCCGGGCATCAAGGAACTTGACATCAACCCCGTTCGTGTTTTTTCGGAAGGAGAAGGTGTTTTAGCCCTCGATACCAGGGTCAGAATCAGCATTACGGAACGTTAACTTCGCTTATAGCGAATAAAACCGGAGCAGGGGACTATTTCCACTCCCCGGTTTTCAATGCCGTCAAGCAGCATATTCATCCCTAAGGAATCACTGGCGATATGACCGGCAATGACAACGTTTAGATGATTCTTTTCTGCTTCTTCACGGTGTTTATCGCTCATGTGCATCCCAACGATCGTCCCCACACCGGCCTGCGAAAGTTTTGCGTAGGATTTGTCCGAACCGCTCGTGCCTCCGGTCATATCAACCAGCACCTTGCCGGCACGGTTATCTTTACTGCCAAGGACAACATCGGGTCCGGCGCTGCTTTTAGCCGCCTCAGCATACTCAGGAATTTCTTTGAGAAGTTTTAAAATATCGCCAACTGTACGCGGTGTTTCCCGCTCAAAAAGTTCCTGTAGGTAAGCAGTTACCTGGTTATCAGCCACTGTATGCGAACAGGCCACAGCCAGTCCGAGCATTTTGGCCGCATCGATCGCCCGGTTGTGGTTTACCGGCATCAGGCCTCTTTTTACCTCGCTAATCCGTGAAGACA
>CAYGHB010000263.1:0-2999 GCA_964349375.1 uncultured Syntrophomonadaceae bacterium
AGCAGAATTGGAAACCACCAGGAGGAATAAAAACCGTGAAAAAATTTAAAGTAACAGTAGAAGGAAAAGTATACCTGGTTGAAGTTGAAGAGGTAAGCAGCGGTGGAACTTCTGCTCCCCAACAAGCCCAGCCCCAGGCAACTGCCAAGCCGGCTAACCCATCTTTGGCAGCAACGCAACCTGTCGCGAAAAGCGCAGCTTCTGGAAAACAGGCCCCTGCTCCAACGGCTGATGGCGGTTTTACCGTTAGAGCGCCAATGCCAGGCTCGGTACTCGATGTAAAAGTCTCAGTCGGCGATCAGGCAGCGGAAGGTGACGTTTTAGTTGTGCTTGAAGCGATGAAGATGGAAAACGAGCTTACTGCTCCTCAGGCCGGTACAGTTAAACAAGTTTTAGTGAAGAAAGGCGATAATGTTAATAGTGGCGATCCCCTGATCATCCTGTCTTAAATTTATTGACACTTAAAGGAAAGAAAGGGGTTGTTCCACTTTGGTTGCTCTTTTATTAGAGTTTATATCGTTCACAGGATTTTATAATATTCAATTAACCGATCTGATCATGATTGTGATTGCCTGTTTTCTGCTCTATCTGGGCATCGCAAAAAAATATGAGCCGCTTTTGCTTGTACCAATCAGTTTTGGTATACTGCTGGTCAACCTGCCGCTGGGTGGTCTGATGCAGCCCGAAACTAATGGGCTGATCGGAGGTCTCTTTTACTATCTGGCTAAAGGACTGGAGCTTGGTATCTACCCACCGCTAATTTTCCTTGGTGTGGGGGCAATGACTGATTTTGGTCCCCTGATAGCCAATCCGGTTACCCTACTGCTGGGCGCTGCAGCGCAGTTTGGAATTTTTCTTACTTTTATCGGCGCATTTTCCCTCGGTTTTTCCGCACAGCAATCCGGCGCTATTGGCATTATCGGAGGCGCCGATGGACCGACAGCTATTTTTCTTGCCAACAAACTGGCCCCGGAGCTGTTGGGTTCAATCGCAATTGCCGCCTACTCTTATATGGCTCTGGTGCCAATTATTCAACCGCCAATAATGCGCTTGCTCACGACAAAAAAAGAGCGCACCGTGGTAATGGAGCAGTTAAGAACTGTTTCAAAAACCGAAAAGATCCTTTTCCCAATCATCGTTATCATTCTGACCGGTTTGCTGCTTCCGGCCGCAATCCCGCTGCTCGGCATGTTAATGTTTGGCAACCTGCTCCGTGAAACAGGAGTTACTGACAGGCTGAGCAAGGGAGCTCAAAATGAGCTTCACAATATTATTGTTATCTTCTTGGGGCTTACCGTGGGGGCTAAAGCAACGGCAACATATTTTCTAACTCCTGATACAATCAAAATTATTGTCCTCGGCTTGAGTGCCTTTGCTTTCGGAACTGCAGCGGGAGTCTTAATGGGCAAGCTATTATATTTAATTACCAAAGGAAAAATCAACCCGCTGATCGGCTCAGCCGGAGTATCTGCCGTGCCGATGGCTGCAAGGGTGTCTCAGACTGTTGGAAAAGCTGAGAATCCGAACAATTACCTGCTTATGCATGCCATGGGCCCCAATGTTGCCGGTGTGATCGGATCCGCTGTGGCGGCGGGAATCCTGCTTTCTATTTTAAACTGATAATCGGAGGATAAAGTGACAGAAATCAGAGTAAGATTTGCACCCAGCCCCACTGGTGAACTACATATCGGTGGAGCAAGGACAGCGCTGTTTAACTATCTATTTGCCCGCCGATTCGGCGGCACTTTTGTGCTGCGCATTGATGATACCGATACGGAGCGCTCAAAAGATGAGTATATTGAAAAACTGATTGATGCGATGAAGTGGCTTGGCCTGGAATGGGATGAAGGTCCTTATTATCAATCGAAAAGGATTCAAGAATATGTTGCCGAGGTTAACCGTCTGTTAGAAGATAAGAGGGCTTACCGCTGTTACTGCAGTATAGAAGAGCTTGCTGCCGGCAGGGAAATTGCCCGCAGGGAGAACCGGACTTATCTTTACCCGGGAACCTGTCGCAACCTATCTCCTGAAGAAGAAGAAATAAAAGAACATGAAAGAATAGATCCTGTTGTCAGGCTGCTTACACCCGACGATGGCGAAACAATTGTCTCTGATCTGATCAGGGGCGAAGTCCATTTTGATAACCGTGGTTTGGATGACTTTATTATTCTTAAGTCTAATGGTCAGCCGACCTATAACTTTGCCAGCGTTGTTGATGACCTGCAGTTTAAGATCAGTCATGTAATACGGGCGGAAGAACATTTGTCCAATACTCCCCGCCAGATACTCTGCGCCCTGGCTCTTGGTTATAAGCTGCCCTCATTTGCTCATGTTCCAATGATCCTGGCCCCGGACCGCAGCAAACTGAGTAAAAGACACGGAGCAACTTCAGTGGAGGAGTTCCGTAGCATCGGTTTTCTCGCCGAAGCGCTTATCAATTACATGGCGCTCCTGGGTTGGTCACCGGGAGGGAAAGGCGAAGAGGAAAGCGATTTATTCAGCCTGGATCAGATGACTGAACTGTTCAGCCTAGAGAAAGTGGGAAAAACTGCAGCAATTTATGATACAGACAAGCTAACCTGGATGAACGGTCAATATCTGCGCGACTATGATTTGGATCGGTTAACAAAAGAAGCGCAGCCCTTTTTCACCAAGCACGGTTTCCTTCCGGAAGGGGCCGACAAAGATGATCTAAAGTACTTAAAAGAGGTTATCGACGTGGTCAGAGAGAGGGCAAAAACTCTGGCTGAGCTGGCAGATATATCCTGTTACTTCTACAGAGATGATTTTGACTACGATCTAAAAGCAGTCGAAAAAGCTTTTAAGAAAGAGGGAGCTGCCACAATCCTGCTTGATCTTGCCGGGCAGCTAAAAGAGTTGAAACCTTTCGACCGGCATTCCACCGAAAACCTCTTTCAAGATTATTGCGCTAAGAAAGAGATTTCAGCCGGTAAAGTAATCCAGCCGATCCGGTTGGCGGTTACCGGCTTAGCCGGAGG
>CAYGHB010000264.1:0-2980 GCA_964349375.1 uncultured Syntrophomonadaceae bacterium
ATTATGAACTGGTTGGAGATTTAGGCCCGGTGCAGGTTGTTGCTCCAACCTGGTTTCACTTAAGCGACAGCTTGGGCAACCTTCGCAGTGATTTTGATCCACATTATCTGACATGGGCCAGGGAGCGTGGCTACCTGGTCTGGGCCTTAGTGACAAATTCATTCGATCCGGATATCACCGCGGATCTGTTGGCCGACGATCAGCTTAAACGTTCATTTGCCGCAAAACTTGTGGCCCTGGCGGTTGAATATGAGTTAGATGGACTAAACATCGATTTTGAAAACTTTCATTATCAGTACCGTGACCACTTTACCGGTTTCATTGGGGAGCTGGCAGAGCTGTGCCGCGCAGAGAATCTAATCCTTTCGGTAAATGTTACCATGCTTTCGGGATCGGAGTACTGGAGCATGGGTTACGATCGGGCAGCCTTAGCCGCGGAAGCTGATTACATTATAGTGATGGCCTATGACGAACACTGGGCCTCTTCGCCCGTTGCCGGCTCTGTTGCCTCCCTGCCCTGGGTTGAGGCCGGTTTGCAGCAGCTTTTAAATGAGATTCCTCCCGAAAAACTGATTTTAGGTGTTCCTTTTTATACCCGTCTCTGGGTAATTGACGAAAGCGATGCCATACCAGAGGTGGTCAATTCGTGGTCGTACTCAATGCAGCGGGCGGCTGAAATAGTTGCTGAAAATGAAGCTGAAATATATTTCGATGATCAGGCCGGCCAGCATGTGGCCGTTTATGAAAAGGAAGGGCTGGTTTACAAAATGTGGCTCGAAGACAGCATGTCGATGCGCCGGCGTCTCGAGCTGGTTAAAGAATATAACCTGGCCGGTCTGGCCGGCTGGCGACGCGGCCTGGAAACTCCAGATATCTGGGAGTTGATGGAAGACTATTTTAGCTGTTCCGGATCTTGCGAATAGATGAATATTGCAATATAATAATTAAGATCAATTACTACTATTGAGTTAAATTAAACAAGGGAGTGGATTTATGTGGCAGAAAAAAGTAAATATATCGCAGTAAAAATTGCGGTGGTTTTAACCTACCTGATTATGGTAACGGTAAATGCCCTGGCCGGCATTTTGCCGATCAATGGTCTTGATACAGGGCAGATTTCCGATTCTTTCCCCAACCTCTTTGCCCCCGCCGGCCTTACCTTTGCAATCTGGGGTCTGATTTACCTGTTGCTGGCTGCTTACACTCTCTATCAGCTTGGGCTTTTCCAGGGAGATAAAGGTGCCGGTAGATCAGGATTATATACCAGGATTGGTGTCCTTTTTGCCTTATCATCACTGGCCAATGCTGCCTGGATTTTAGCCTGGCACTACTTCAACATTGCCCTTTCGCTTTTGCTGATGCTTGTCATCCTGGTGCTTCTGGCTAAAATCAATCTAATTATCGACGCCGAAGAACTTAATCCTCAGGAGCGCTTTTTTATCAGGCTCCCCTTTAATGTATATTTTGGCTGGATCACGGTGGCTACCATTGCCAACGTTACCTCACTGCTTGTTTTTTCCGGTTGGAATCAGTTTGGGATAACCGATGTCACCTGGATGCTGGTTATTGTGCCGGTTGGCGCTATTATTGGCCTGCTGGCCATGTTCAGGTTTAAAAGTGTAGCCTATGGACTGGTAATTATCTGGGCTTATTTAGGCATAGTGATCAAACACACTTCGGCCGCAGGTTTTGCAGGCCAGTACCCGCCGGTAATCACTATAACGCTTATCAGCCTTGCTGTTTTAGTGGCCGGTGAGCTATATCTAATAATCACCGGGCGCAATGAAAGAACTTTTCAGCAGTAAAAGCAGGAGGATTAAGCAGGGGTATGATCTCCGGTCTATGACCGGGGATTTTTACTTTCAGGCAGTAATACCTGCTCTAACAGAACGCAGATAATCAGCCCTACAGTTAAGCCGTTGCCGACAAAGCTTTTTACAAAGAGTGGCATCAAGGCCATTGCTTCAGGGGGGATAAACATGATACCGACTCCAAGCAGAACGGAGATGCCAACGATAAAACCATTGCGGTTGTCAAAGATAACCTTGCGGTACTCGTCAAAGGCCACTGAAAGAATCTGGCAAAACATAATTAAAATGACTACAAAGCCGACCTGGGGTGGGATGGCAACAAACAGCGATCCAACGACCGGGAAAAGGCCCAGCAGCATCAAAATAATTGCTCCGAAAAGGAAGGGGCGGCGCGCAGCAACCATGGTAACCCGGGCGAAACCAATTGACGAGGCGAAGGGAACAAAACCGATCAAGGCAAAAATCCCTGCAAAGACATTACCGATGCCGGTAATAATTGTAGAGGTATTGTAGTCCCTCTCAGTGGCTTTGCTGCCCACCAGCTCGGAAAAAGTGCCAACACTGGCAACGAGGTTGGAGAGGGTAAAAAAACCAACCACAAAAAGAATAGTAAACAGGCCGGGATCAAATTGCGGTGGCCCCCAGGGCAGCAGTTCCGGTAGCGAGATCAGTGCTCTGCTTAAGACAGGAGGGTCGGATATGCCGGTAACAATCGCAATCAGCCAACCGGCCATTGCACCGATGAAAATCCCGATGCTTTGCAGAAAACCTTTTTGTTTAAGAGAGATCCAGATAGTTAGCCCGGCAACGCCAATAAAAAGTAATACACCAGGCGGGTTAATGGTTCCGCCATGTGGCCAGGTGCCGAGCATGCCCCGCATGATAGAACCGCTGATTTGCAAGCTCATTAGCAGGAAGAAAGTACCTTTAACTGCCGGCGTGAAGATAAATAAAATATTTTTGAGCAGCTTAAATGCACCGAGTAGGATGTAAATTGCGCCCACTACCAGCATGGCTAATATGATACTTCCGCGCACTTCAGCCAGCGGTTTGCCAATTTGGGGAGCTACCACGCCGATAATGATCAGCACGTTATACCACATGCCGCCGATCCCCTCAAACAGGGGCAGGCGGTGGCCGAAGTACAGCTGGATAATGGAAAAGAGGCC
>CAYGHB010000265.1:0-2978 GCA_964349375.1 uncultured Syntrophomonadaceae bacterium
CGCCGCCCCCGCTGACCCGCAGCTTGGTACCCTCTTCAACTCCGGGCGGAATCTTTATATCGAACTTTTTCTCTTTTACAACCCTTCCCTGGCCGCTGCAGGCCAGGCATGGTTCTTTAACAGTTTTTCCTTCACCACGGCAGGCGACACAAACCTGGCTGCTGACAAAGCGCCCGAATGGAGTGTTGCGGGTAATCTGTTGCTGCCCGCTGCCACCGCAGGAAGAGCAGGTTGCCGGTTTAGTCCCGGGCTTAGCCCTGCTACCCTGGCATTCCTCGCAGGTTTCGGTGCGCGGGATATTGATTGTCTTCTCCAAACCCTTAAAGGCATCTTCCAGGGTTATCTCTAAATCGTAGCGCAGGTGACTGCCCTGTTCAGGCCCCTGGTGACGGCGCCGGCCGCCACCCATGCCGCCGAAGAACTGTTCAAAGATGTCGTCAATGCCGCCAAAACCAAAACCGCTGCTGCCGAAACCCTCGAAACCTCCGGCTCCGCCAAAATCAGCCTGGTGGCCAAAACGGTCGTAGTGGGCCCGTTTCTGCTCATCGCTCAGAACATCGTAGGCTTCTTTAACTTCCTTAAAACTTTTCTCGGCTTGCGCGTCACCATTGTTGAAGTCCGGGTGATACTTTTTAGCTAACTGCCGGTACGCTTTCTTAATCTCGTCCGCGCCGGCGCTGCGGTCCACACCCAGCACTTCGTAATAATCGCGTTTACTCATTTAAAAGGCTCATCCTTTAGCTTTCTTTATTTTCCTCTTCACCATTTTGCTCATCATCCTGCACGTCAAAATCGGCATCGACCACGTTCTCGGCGTCAGCCTGGGCTGCCGCATCCTGAGCTCCTTCGTCCCCCGGCTGCTCGGCTTTAGCCTGCTCGTAGAGTTTGGAAGAAAGATCATGCATGTAGGTATTCATCTTTTCGATGGCAGCTTTAATCTGGTCGATATCTTCGCCGGCTGCCGCCTTGCGCAGCTCCTCTGCGGCCGCTTTGACCTCTTCGGCCTTTTCGCTTTCGACCTTATCGCCTAAGTCTTTGAGCGCTTTTTCGGCGCTGTAAGCCAGGGTATCAGCCTGGTTGCGCGTCTCCGCCAGTTCGCGACGCTTGAGGTCTTCATCGGCAAATTTTTCGGCGTCATTGACCATAGCATCAATCTGGTCTTTTTCCAGACCGCTGGTGGCAGTGATCGTAATCTTCTGCTCACGGTTGGTGCCCAGATCCTTGGCTGAAACGTTAACAATACCGTTGGCATCTATATCAAAGCTGACTTCAATCTGGGGTACGCCGCGCGGAGCCGGGGGAATGCCGTCAAGCATGAAGCGGCCCAGGGTTTTGTTGTCCGTCGCCATCGCCCGCTCACCCTGCAAAACGTGAATCTCCACACTGTTTTGATTATCTGCTGCGGTGGAAAAAACCTGTTTCTTTTCGGTAGGGATGGTGGTATTGCGTTCAATAATCTTGGTAGCCACTCCGCCTAAAGTTTCAATACCCAGCGAAAGCGGGGTAACGTCTAAGAGCAGCACATCTTTTGCCTCTCCACCAAGCACGGCTGCCTGGTAAGCGGCGCCCATGGCCACAACCTCGTCAGGGTTAACACCCTTATGCGGTTCCTTGCCCAGCAGTTTGCGGATCGCTTCCTGAACGGCAGGAATACGGGTGGACCCGCCAACCAGCACGATCCGGTCGATCTCTTTGGCGCTGAGGCCGGCATCGCTTAAAGCCTGCTTAGTCGGACCCATTGTCTTCTCCACCAGGTCGGCGGTCAGCTCGTCAAACTTGGCCCTGGTCAGGGGAACATTTAAGTGTTTTGGCCCATCCTGGGTGGCAGTGATAAAGGGCAGGTTAATATCCGTGGTAGTCACGGTTGAGAGCTCAACCTTGGCTTTCTCCGCCGCCTCGATCAGGCGCTGGAGAGCCATGCGGTCAGTGCGCAGATCAATACCCTGGTCTTTCTTAAATTCATCAGCCACGTAATCGACCACGCGCTGGTCAAAGTCGTCGCCGCCCAGGCGGTTGTTACCGCTGGTGGCCTTAACTTCAACAACGTCGTCGCCCAGCTCAAGGACGGAAACGTCAAAGGTGCCGCCACCTAAGTCAAATACTAAAATCTTGTGGTCACCCTTTTTATCGAGACCGTAGGCGAGGGCTGCAGCGGTAGGCTCATTGATAATCCTTAAGACTTCGAGACCGGCAATAGTGCCTGCGTCCTTGGTGGCCTGACGCTGGCTGTCAGTAAAATAAGCAGGAACGGTAATAACCGCCTGCGTGATCTTCTCTCCTAAAAAACTTTCGGCGTCAGTTTTGAGTTTTTGCAGAACCATCGCCGAAATCTCCTGCGGTGTATATTCCTTGTCGTCAATTTTTACCTTGTGGTTAGTGCCCATCTCGCGCTTGATCGAGCTGATCGTTCGCTCGGGGTTGGTGATCGACTGACGCTTCGCCACCTGGCCGACCAGTCGCTGTCCATCCTTGGTAAAGGCCACCACGGAAGGGGTGAGCCTGCTTCCTTCAGCGTTGGCGATAATTTCCGGTTCACTGCCGATCAGGGCTGCAATAACCGAGTTTGTTGTTCCTAAGTCAATCCCTACTACTTTTCCCATTAAAAGTTCCTCCTCAACTGTTCTTAAATATTTAATCCAATCTCTTTTTGCTAACCACGGCACACTTTAACCATCGATGGTCTTAAGATTCGCTGCCGGTGGCGGTAGCCTTTCTGCAGCTCTTCGGTCACCGTGCCCGGTTCGTGCTCTTCATTTTCCACTTCCATTACAGCATGATGACAATGGGGGTCAAAAGGTGTGCCGGCAGCTTCAATCACCGAAACTCCTTCCTGGGTTAAGATTTGCTCCAGCTGCTTGCGGATCATCTCCAACCCCTCCAGGTAAGCAGCCGGCAGATCAGCAGCAGCGCGGGCCGCATCTAAAGCGCGCTCAATATTATCAAGCACCGGCAGCAGCCGGTTCAGGAAATCATAAAGA
>CAYGHB010000266.1:0-2968 GCA_964349375.1 uncultured Syntrophomonadaceae bacterium
CTTATTACCGAACAAAACCTGTTGCCCGGAAGAAAGAAAAAAAGACGGGTCAGCTCGCGTGAGGGAACCCTGCTCGGCAGCTACAAAGAACTTTCCGCAGGAGATTATGTAGTTCACGAACAGCATGGTATCGGGCAGTTCCAGGGCATTCACACCCTTGCGGTCAGCGGGATCGAGCGGGATTATTTACTGCTGAAATACAGGGGAACAGATAAACTATATATCCCAATTGATCAGGTTAGTCTGATTCGCAAATACTCCGGCGGTGAAAGTCCGGCTCCTCAACTGCATAGTCTCGGTGGTGCTGAGTGGCAGCGGATAAAACAAAAAGTTACCCAGTCGGTTGAAGACCTGGCCAGGGATCTGCTGGAGCTCTATGCCGGCAGACAAACCGTAAGTGGTTATCGCTTTGGCCCGGATCATCCCTGGCAGCAGGAGTTTGAAGCGCGCTTTCCCTTTGAAGAGACCCCTGATCAACTGCAGGCGATCGCGGAAGTGAAGGCCGATCTGGAAAAAGATCACCCTATGGATCGCCTGATCTGCGGGGATGTGGGCTATGGCAAAACAGAGGTGGCGATGCGGGCTGCTTTCAAAGTGATGCTGGAAGGAAAACAGGTGGCGATTATGGTACCGACCACGGTGCTGGCTCAACAACACTACCGCACTTTTCAGGAGCGTTTTGAAGGCTTTCCGGTGCAGATTGCCCAGCTCAGCCGGTTTGTCTCGCCAGCCAGGCAAAAAGAGATTTTCGCCAACATTGCTGCCGGCAAGATCGATCTGGTCATTGGCACCCATCGGCTGCTGGCAAAAGATTTGCGCTTTCATGACTTAGGCCTCTTGATTATAGATGAAGAGCAGCGTTTTGGGGTGCGCCAGAAAGAGAAGATTAAAAAAATGCGCCTGGAGGTTGACACCCTGGCCATGACAGCAACACCGATTCCACGCACCCTTCATCTATCCCTGGCCGGTGCCCGGGACTTAAGCATTATCGACACTCCGCCGGAAGATCGTTATCCGGTGCAGACCTATGTGCTTGAATACTCGGAAAACCTGGTCCGGGAGGTAGTCCAGCGTGAGCTGAACCGGCAGGGCCAGGTCTTTATAGTTTTCAACCGGGTGCAGAAGATTGATGCCTACGCTGAGCGTATTGCAGAGCTTTTTCCTGCTGCTGCCGTTGCTGTCGGGCACGGCCAGATGCCTGAAGCGAAACTCGAAAAGGTAATGGTCGATTTTCAGGAAGGGCGCTATCAAATCCTGGTCAGCTCAACGATCATTGAATCGGGTTTGGATATACCGAACGTGAATACCCTGATCGTCTATGATGCCGACCGCTTTGGCCTTGCCCAGCTGTACCAGATCAGGGGCCGGGTTGGACGGTCCAACCGTCTCGCTTATGCTTACCTGACTTACCGTAAAGACAAGCTGATCAATGAAACAGCCCGTAAAAGGCTGAAAGCGATCACAGAGTTTACCGAGCTGGGTTCAGGCTTTAAAATTGCTTTGCGCGATCTGGAAATCAGAGGCGCCGGTAATATCCTGGGCGCAGAGCAGCATGGTTTTATTGCTGCGGTCGGCTTTGAGCTCTACGTGCGCATGCTGGATCAGGCGGTGGCGCTCTTGAAAAATATAAAGGTTGAAACAAAGATTGAACCGCGCCTGGAACTAAATATCAGCGCTTACCTGCCCTCCTCCTATATCGCAGCCCAGGATCAGAAGATTGATTTCTACCAGAAGATCTACGGTGCGGTCAGCTTAGAGGAGTTGGCCGAAATTGAAGGGGAGTTACATGATCGCTTTGCTTCGCCGCCTGAGCCCGGCAGGCTGCTGCTGGCTGTAGCCCGGATCAGGATCAGGGCGGCTGAGGCCGGTATTGAGCTGATCAGCCGTCAAAAAAGCAGCGTTCTTCTGGAGTTCAGCAACGCCACCACTATTAGTCCATCAATGCTTGAGCAGCATCCGTCGTTTCCGGCAAAGCGGATGGCCCTTACCGGACTGAGACCGCTCAAGGTGAAGATTACCGGTATGCCGGAAGGAAGCTCTTTTCTTGAGCATTTGTTGGCTGAAATCGAAAGGATGCTGGACTTAAAGCCGGTTTAAAAAAGAGGTGAGCAGGCTGCTCTCCGGTCTTCAGCTGACTGGCACCCTTTAACCTGATATAATACAGCACAAGATTAGCAAAGGCAGGTTTTCTTTTTGTCCGATAGTAACAGGGCTTTTGTCAGGGGGGCCGCAATTCTGGCTCTAACCGGGATTGCTGCCCGGGTGATCGGGGCGGTTTTCAGAGTGGTCCTGGCGGCGATTCTCGGCGATGAGGGTATCGGCCTTTACCAGTATGCTTACCCGCTCTATTCCACGCTGTTGGTTCTGTCGACAGCCGGTATCCCCGTTGCCCTTTCCAAGATCATGGCTGAAAAAATTGCCCTGAAAGATTACCTTGAAGCCCAGCGGGTTTTTAAGATTGCTTTTATTCTCCTGGCCGTGAGCGGTTTTGTGATCACCCTGGTCATGTTACTCGGCGCTGAGTATCTTTCGCAGATGCTAATCAGGGATGCCAAGGCGCTCTATCCGCTGATGGCTATTTCCCCGGCGATATTTTTCGTTACGATCATGGCCTCACTGCGAGGGTTTTTTCAGGGGCAGCAGAATATGGTCCCGACAGCAGTTTCTCAGCTCGTTGAACAGCTGGTCAGGGTCGGTTTTTCGATCACAATGGTGCTGCTTTTAATCCCTGTCGGGCTGGAATATGCCGCTGCCGGAGCCACCTCGGGCGCCGCTGCCGGAGGCCTGGCCGGGTTGCTGTTGCTTGCCTTTCTCTATTTTAAAAAGCGCGTTGATTTGCAGGTTCTTGGGCAGCAGCAAACAGAACATAATCCGGAATCGGTTAAGAGGATCATCAGCCGTATTCTCACCCTCGCCATTCCCGTCACCATAGGCGGCCTGGTGATCCCCCTGATCACGATGATTGATC
>CAYGHB010000267.1:0-2941 GCA_964349375.1 uncultured Syntrophomonadaceae bacterium
GCTCTGATGTTGATTATTTGCGAAAAAGCAAGGTTAAAACTTTAATCACCACAACGCCCGAGATGGAGGGGCGCTCCTTCGGAACTAACGTGATGGAGGCTCTGCTGGTTTGCATGGCAGGGGGAAATCAAGAACTAAATGAGGATCAGTACAACCAACTACTGGTTGATCTTGCTCTAAAACCGCGCATTCTGGATCTTTAATTGTTTATTTTTACTCTTGCTCATCTGGTGGCAGGGCCGGAAAAAACTTGTATGGAAAACGCTCTGACAAGGTGGCTCGTTGTCTTGACAACGCTATTAGAACGCCATATAATTAAGCAAAATTTGGGGTTTATCCATTGAAGAGCCGGGTTTGCCCGGTTCTGCAATAACTGTCCAGGCTTCGTTGAAGGATGAAGCCGTTATTTATTTTGACAACCTACAACTGATCAACTTATGAGCGCTATAAATGACAGTTACCGCATAAATAACTGAAAATGTCTGAAAATCGAGGGGGTTACCAACATGGAAAACAACGAAGAGTTATTATTAACTAAGGATGGTCTGGATAAACTGGAGGGCGAGCTTTTTCACCTGAGATCGGTTAAACGTAAGGAAGTGGCTGCCCGCATTAAGGAGGCTATTTCATTTGGCGATATTACCGACAATTCCGAGTATGAGGATGCCAAGAATGAGCAGGCCTTCATCGAAGGAAGGATTATCACCCTGGAAAAGCTATTGCGCCGGGCCAGGATTTTGGAAAAAGGTGACACAGCTGATTTTAATATAGCCTTAGGCTCGACAGTGAAGCTGATCGACCTTGATCTGAAAAAGGAATACGAGTATACGATTGTCAGCACAGCCGAGGCCGACCCGACGGAGAAAAAAATCTCTAACGAATCACCGGTAGGAAAGGCTTTAATCGGCCTGGCTGCCGGAGAAGAAGTAGAAGTTAAAGTTCCGGCCGGCGTTTTTAAATACCGCATTGAAGCGGTTTCATAGCAGAGCAAAACAGTAATCCTGGAGGTCTTAAGATGGAGCAGGAACAACAGCAGCTAAGCGAACTCTTACAGATTAGAAGGCAAAAGATGGAGGCTCTGCGTGAAAAAGGAGTAGAGCCTTTTGGTCGTAAATTTGAGGCAGACCATTACTCTGCAGATATCGTTGACGGTTTTGAACAGTTGGAAGGCAAAGAGGTTACTGTTGCCGGTCGACTGATCTCGATCCGTTCACACGGCAAAGCTTCTTTTGCCCACCTGCAGGACTACCGGGGGCAGATCCAGATTTACCTGCGCCAGGATCAGCTGGGGCCTGAAAAGTACGAACTGCTGGGGTTCTTTGATATCGGTGATTTTATCGGGGTCAGGGGCGAAGTGTTCCGCACCCAGAAAGGCGAGATTACTCTTAAGATCCTTGACTTTGTTTATTTGGCAAAGGCCTTGCGGCCACTGCCTGAAAAATGGCATGGTTTGAAAGATATTGAGCTGCGCTACCGGCAGCGTTATGTTGACTTGATCGTCAACCAGGAGGTTAAGGAAACCTTTATTAAGCGCAGCCGGATCATCTCAACCATGCGTGAGTTGCTTAATGAATGGGGTTTTCTTGAAGTTGAAACTCCGATTATGCAGACGATCGCCGGCGGTGCTTTAGCCCGGCCTTTTATCACCCATCACAACGCTCTTGATATCAAGCTCTACCTGCGCATTGCCACCGAGCTTCATTTAAAGCGGCTGTTGGTCGGCGGTCTGGACAAAGTTTATGAAATCGGGCGGATCTTTCGCAATGAAGGAATTTCGACAATTCACAATCCCGAGTTTACTTCAGTCGAGATCTACCAGAACTACGCCGACTACGAAGATATGATGTGGATCACCGAAAACCTGATCTATCAGATCGCTGTTAAAGTTCTCGGCACCGGTAAACTAACCTTCCAGGGCAAGGATCTAGATCTGACCCCTCCCTGGCCGCGTGAAACAATGATTGAGTCGGTGCGTAAGTATTCCGGGGTTGATTTTTCGATGCTTGCAGACGATCAGGCTGCTTTCGAGGCGGCTCGTAAGGCCGGACTGGAGTTGGATAAGGGCATGAGCTGGGGCGATATACTCTATCTTTTCTTTGAGGAATTTTGTGAGGAACAGCTTTTGGCACCGGTCTTTATCACCGGTTTTCCGGTGGAAGTGTCTCCACTGGCCAAGAAGATGGAATCCGATCCCCGCCTGACCATCCGTTTTGAAGCTTTCATCGCCGGGTGGGAGATTGCCAACGCTTTTACCGAGCTTAACGATCCCATCGATCAGCGCGAGCGGTTCGAACAACAGCTATCCAAGCGTGAGGCCGGGGATGACGAAGCCCATGTAATGGACGATGATTTCATCCATGCTTTGGAGTATGGTATGCCTCCGGCTGGAGGGCTTGGCATTGGCATCGACCGGATGGTAATGCTCTTAACTGATAATATTTCCATCCGTGACGTAATCCTCTTCCCCACCCTTAAACCTAAACCGCTTTCTAACTAATCAACCGGTGGATTGTAATATATTAAGGATCTTAGTGTATTAAGAGGTAATTTGATGGAGTAAAATCATCAAACTCCCTCCCCCTTGAGGGGGGAGGGTCGGGGTGGGGGTGAAAAAGTTTTTTTCTTATCTCTCTACCGACCTCTCTCCTCTCATCTGTAGCTGGGTATGGGTTTTGATTTACCCCTTTTTGATCGCTTGCGAAATTGTTTGTTATATCGGAAGCCCTTATTTAAAGGGCTTTCACTGGTTCTTTAAAGGAAATTTAATTTTTCTTAAAAATAAACCAAAAAGTGTTTGACAGGGTAAATGAACCATGCTATTATTTAAAGGTCGTGCTCGGCCCTTCCGGACTATCGGATGCGATGCAGAGCAGACACCGCAAAAAGATTTCCGTTCTTTGAAAACTGAGCAGGAAAAGGTAAAAAGGGTCTCTTACCGGAT
>CAYGHB010000268.1:0-2927 GCA_964349375.1 uncultured Syntrophomonadaceae bacterium
ACTGATGCATTAAATGTTCTGGCCTCGCGGCAGCCGGTGTGGGCTTACACCTTTGAGGGGCGCCGCTATGATGTTGGCGACCGTCTTGGTTTTTTGGAAGCTACGATCGAATATGCGTTACGCAGGGAAGATTTGGCATCTGATCTGAAAGCTTTTATAAGCTGTCTGAAAGCTTGATCTGCTACTGTTTCGCTTTTCATAAAGTATTAAATACTGCAATTATGAAGGAGGAGTTGAAATGTATTTACATCCGGCCCCCCTGGCCCGGATTGCCCGGGACTTGATCAGCGGCAACCTGGATCTGCTCGATTACATTAATGAGGCTTGTGATCTTCTTGAAAAGGTGGACCCGCAGGTAAAAGCGTTTTTGCCCGAACCGGATCGCCGGGCACGCCTCTTAAAGGAAGGGGAGCTGCTGAAGAACGCCTACCCGGATCAGGCCAAAAGGCCTCCCCTGTACGGGGTGTTGATTGGGGTAAAAGATGTTTACCCTGTAGACGGGTTTCCCACACAAGGCGGTTCGAAGTTGGACCCTGAGGTGCTTGCCGGACCCGAAGCAGATTGCGTTCGCCTGCTGCGCCAGGCCGGCGCTCTGGTGATGGGTAAGACGGTAACTACCGAATTTGCCTACTTTGAGCCGGGTCCGACCCGTAATCCCCATAACCTGAATCACACTCCCGGCGGTTCCAGCAGCGGTTCTGCCGCCGCCGTGGCAGCAGGATTTGCACCTTTAACCCTGGGCACCCAGACTATTGGCTCCGTTAACCGCCCGGCTGCATTCTGCGGGGTGGTCGGCTTTAAGCCGAGCTATAACCGGATCTCTTCGGGCGGGTTGCTCTATTTTTCCCGTTCAGCTGATCATGTCGGATGTTTTACCCAGGATGTAGAGGGCATGATTCTGGCTGCCAAGGTTTTAGTTGAAGATTGGCAGGATATAAGTGTGAGCTACAAGCCCGTTCTGGGAGTGCCCCGGGGTAAGTACCTTGAACAGGCATCAGATGAGGGGTTGAAGGCATTTTCTGAACAGCTTGAACGCTTGCGCGATGCGGGTTACACGGTAAAGGAAATAAATGCTCTAGATGATATTGAAACAATTGCTGTCTGGCACCGTAAATTGATTGCCGCAGAGATAGCCCTGGAGCATGCGGAGCTATATGCAAAATATGCGGCGCTTTACCGCCCCCGAACAGCGGAAATTATTGAAGAAGGAAAAGCGATTTCTAAACAGGACCTTGAAGAAGGGCGTAAGAGACAAAAGCAACTACGTGAAAAACTTGAAACACAGATGCGTGAAGCGGAGATTGACCTCTGGGTTACTCCAGCAGCGACCGGCCCGGCTCCCGAAGGCATCGATGCCACAGGCAACCCGGCTATGAATATGCCATGGACCAACGCAGGGTTGCCAGCGCTTACAATACCAGCGGGACGCGCTGAAAACGGGTTGCCCCTCTGCCTGCAGTTCATAGCCCCCTTCAGGGGTGACGAACTGCTTTTAAACTGGTCAGTCGGTATTGCGGCGCTATTTCCGGAATACCAGGCCTATAATCTATAACGCTTGCCTGGCGGCGAAATAATCCATTAACGCGGCAGCTATCCTGGTAATAATAATAGCCAGGATAGTCCGCGTTACCAGTATTACCAGCGAGTTGGCCCCAAAAACGGCAAATATAAAAGTATCTTCAACTATAGAGTGTGAAATACTGAGAAAGATACCGACTAAGAGCAGGTCCCGTTTTTTCAGGTAGCCTTCGCGGGCGTAATCTATGATCAGTGCCGACCCGAGCACAATGCCAAAGAACATCCCGGCCATTAGCGGAAAAACTGCCTCCTGAGGCAGGGTCAGGAATAATTGCATAGTCTCCTTAACCCGACTGGTTATTCTTTCAATAACCTGAAAATAGCGGGTGATCTCGATCAAAATTATTACCGGGATTAGCAGCAGGGCTAGCCGTCCGATACTGAGCAGGGTACTGGAAATGGTTTCGGCCAGTAGTAGTATGATGTCCATCCGGTTAACCTCCCAGAACCAGATTGTAGATCGCGTTAAGCAGCAAGCCCGCTGCAAGAGCAGTGAAAAGACGCAGAGCTGCCGAAACTGGAATACGCAAGCCTGTGTAGCTGCAGACGACAGTTTCAATGGGCAATTCATGGCAAATACCAATCATAACCGCCAGAACAGTGATCTGTTGGGCATCAAGCGTTAGCGTGGTAATCACGCCCAGTGCGGCATAGAGACTGACAAAAAAGCCAAGCAGCAATGCAATTGTTGCTTCTCCGGGCAATCCGAACAGCGACATAGCCGGAGCAAAAAAAACGGCGATTGAATTTATGATACCGTAATAGTCAAGAACGGCCACCAGGCAGGAAACGGGAATAATTATTTTCGTCAGCATCCATAGCAGTTGCAGACTCTTTTTTAGCCCTTTTTTTATCGGTTCGAGTAAATAAACCATTATTTTCCCCCTTAAAGTATTTCGGTTTGGTTTAGTGAGGTGCGAAAATGCAGGCTGTTTTTAGTCTAACTAACATTAGCTACCGGCAAATTATTGCTATACCGGTTCTTCAAATCCCGGCTGGTTCACTCTTCAGCATCACCGGCAAAAGTGGAAGCGGTAAAACCACACTGCTAAAGTTGCTCAACAACCTGATCAGCTGCGAAGAGGGCGGAACTGTCTCATATTATGGTCAGAACGTGCTAAGTATTGATCCTGTATCTTTGCGTCGCCGGGTAGTGATGGTTCCCCAGTCTCCGTTTATATTTCCGGAAACGGTGCGTGAAAATATCCGCTTAGCCTTTCATTTTAATCGTCAAGAGTTTCCCGAACAAGGTGTAATTGAGAATTTGCTGGATCAGTTAGATTTATCCGGATTTATTGATAAAGATACTTTTAACTTGTCCGGGGGAGAAAAGCAGCGCCTGGCCCTGG
>CAYGHB010000269.1:0-2922 GCA_964349375.1 uncultured Syntrophomonadaceae bacterium
GTAGCGGCGCCACAAATCATAAAGATCTTCTGATAGTCAACCGCAGCCAGTTCGGTATAGGGAGTAACCGCCTCTGTCCGGAAACCGCCAATCAGGAAGTCCGGATCTTCGGAAACAATCACGTTTTCAACTGCCGATACAGCGCCGAGGGGATCCATAATTTCATCGGTTTCAACCTGAATCAGGCGAATCGAGTAAGCTTCATCTCCAATAGCTACTCCTCCGTCAGCATTGATCTCCTCGACTGCCATCTGGGCGCCCCACCACATCATTTCGCCCTGGATGTTGGTCATCGGGCCGGTGACGGCAATTTTTATTTCTCCGTCGAATTCAATCGCAGGGGTTTCATCCTCAGGGGGTGTTACATCTTCTTCACCCGGAGCGGCAGGTGTGCAACCGGCCATATTTAAAACGAATAGCATTGCAATCAACAGAGCAGCAAAAAGAAATATTTTCTTGTTCAATCAACTTACCTCCTCTTTTTTGTTAAAACGGGCCTTAAGTAAATTTTTTTTGCGGTTTTTATTTTGAGGCATTCCCCCCTATCGTAATCCAGATAGAGTTTTCACTATAGCCAGAATTATAACACAACAGTATAAGCTTGACAACATTCAAATTCTTCTTTCGCGAAGTCAAATTATATGACAATTAAGCCGCATCACTGCTTAAAAAGGGTTTTATTAGTTGAAAGCGAAAGATAGAAATATGAGTGATAAACTGCAGGATTTAGGATTCAGGAGGATAGGCTGAATTTGGATAAGAGTAATAATAAGCTTTTAACTGTTCCCGAGCCTTTAACCGACAATCTCGTCCTCTATCCTACCGGTAACGAATATATTTCTCTGCCTGAAACAGACAGGTGGGGCGGTATCAAATCGATCAATATTCTGCGCCTTGACCACAACGGATTGCTAAGCTTCAGCGGCAGTTATGATAAAGCTTTACTTTCGCCATATGTCGCAATATACGAAGACAATCTTCTTTCCACCACTAGGTTAAACTGGCATTACGAGCTTGGATGGTTACCCCGTTTTGAAGCGAATCTTTCGAGTAACCTGCAGTTAAAAGGAATGATTGCCGCTCCGCCAGGGTTTAAGGGTTTTATCTACCACTGTAGTCTATTAAACAGTGGTGATAGCAAGATAAAGGTGGAAACAGGCTGGGAGGGTTTCTGGGACAGTTTCAATTATACGGTTTTTACAAGCAGGGCCCTTGATATAAAGCGCTCAGTGGCTTATAACCGCTGGACCGGCAGCCTTGTGCTGGAAGCCCAGTCCGGCCTCCCTCTTGCCGCGCTGGCCCTTTCTTCAGAACCGGCTGCAGACTGGCAATTTAGTTCAGAAGGCGGCCATTTCAATACAATAACCACCATTGAACTGGAGCCGGGAGAAAAAAAAGATTTTACACTATACGGGGCAATAAACCTTGAAGCAGACGGGGCTGCCACCTCGAATATCGATCTGCGGCGTCATGGAGCAGATACCCTCCTTGCTAAGGCCCACGACTGGCTGGAACAGCGCTATATCAACCTTGAAGCAGACAGATTAGAAGAGCTACTCAACAAGAACCTTTTTTTCAGCTATTTTTATGCAACCGCCCGCTCGATGGACAACGATCAATTCGTTGCCCTGACCTCACGCAGTCCGCGCTATTATGTAAGCGCGGCATTCTGGAGCCGGGATGCGCTGCTCTGGAGCTTTCCGGCCATCTTGCTCGTCGATCAAAACAGCGCCCGGGATTTACTGCTGGCTGTCTTTAGCAGACATCTGACTCACGCCGGTGAACATGCCCATTATTTGAATGGAACAATTTTGTACCCCGGCTTTGAACTCGACCAACTGGCGTCTCACCTAATTGCCCTCGATCATTATTTTTTGAAGACAGGTGATTACCAGATTACCGAAGAAATATTGATCCAACAAGGTCTGACAGAGTTGGTCGCAAAAGCGCTGCTGAAATTTGATCCTGCCTGCGGCTTATACAGCACCTTCCTCGACCCGTCTGACGATCCGGTTGACTACCCTTATCTCACCTACAACAACGCTCTATTACAAAGGGCTTTCTTGTTGCTGGCCAATCTTCAGCAGAGGGATCTCTGGTTTAACCATAACGATTTTGCCATCCTGGCTCGCGAGCTTGAGGAATCGATCTATGAACACTGCACGGTTCACGGACCCTGCGGCCTGATGTTTGCCTGGGCTGTCGACGGTAAAGGCAAGTTTTCGCTCTACGACAACCCTCCGGGCAGCCTGCAGCTGCTGGCGCATTATGGTTTCTGTTCTTCTGGTGATAACATCTTTTTAAACACCGTGCGCTGGATCAGGTCTCCAAACAATCAATATTTTCACGCCGGCAGCCCCTTCGAGGAAGCGGGTTCATTACACTGCAACAATCCCTGGCCACTTGGCGCCTGTAACGATCTGCTGGCCCTAAACTGCAAGGCAATTGATTTTCTAAAAAGAGTGAAACTGGATAACGGGTTTTTCTGTGAAACTGTTGACCCGGAAGCCGGAACTGTTTCAACCGGGGCTGCCTTTGCCTCGGCTGCCGGTTTTTTAGCTTATGCATTATTTCATCACTTTAAAACAGAACATAAGGGAGGGACAGAACAGTGAACAAGGTAAGACAACTGCCTCTTTGGGGCAAAATCGTTTACGGTGCCGGAGCCGGAGGCTTCAGTATTATTGACCGGGTGCTGATAACCTGGCTTTTTTACTATTACATAACCAGCCCGCTGGAAGGGGTAGAGGCCCTGATTCCGCCTTTCGTTTTTGGCCTGATTATGTTTTTCGGCCGGGTGATCGATGCAGTGGCCGATCCGATCATTGCCCGCTGGTCAGATAATTACGGTGGGCGCTTCGGAAGGCGCATGCCCTTTATGCTGTTCAGCGGTATTGCCTATGCTGCTGTTTTTGTGCTGCT
>CAYGHB010000270.1:0-2903 GCA_964349375.1 uncultured Syntrophomonadaceae bacterium
GCAGAGTCTTCAGGGTATTGCAGAAACTGGTTGATCAGTTTCCTTTCGGTTTCAGTTGAGTTTCTTAATATCCTTTTAACCACATTTGCCGGAATCTCTTCCAGAAAATCAATTTTATCATCAAAGTTTAAATCGCTTAAGATATCATAAAGCTCTTTTTCATTGACCAGCATATAAAGTTCGGACTGACTCTCGGGAGAGAGGTGGGCAAAAACATCGGCGGCGATACCTTTTGGTAATAACCTGAAAAGCAGCAGGGTGGTTTTTTCATCCAGTTCATCAAGCAGTTCAGCAATATCAGCAGCATGCCCTTTTAAAAGTTCAACTTTTAGATCAGCATACTTTTTGCTTTCAAGTAGTTCTTTAATTAATGTGGGGTTCATGTTTACGCCTCCTTTTTCATGTCAAGCAGGAGGCTTGATCTGTCGAAGAAAGCCTCCTGTCAGGAGGCCATATAGGACAATGAGGTGCATTGCAGGATAAGAGCCTCCCATAAAATAAGCAACTCGCTACTCCATCCAGGACCGCTATCCATACAAAACCACCTCTAATCTGAATCAGAAGCTACGCACAACGCTATTATAATCCTCCAGGCTTATTTTGAATAGCAATTAGAGAAAATAAACCTGTAGTGGGGGATAACCTTACTACGTCTTCCATCTTCACCAATACTGGTTTTCTGTAATGACCTTTAATCAATACTTCAAAGCCGTCCACATAGAAAAGCATGTACTCGTCATCGGAGAAACTTGCAGTGGGCCTCCGCTAAAATAACGGATGGTTTAATAAGTTATAACAAGTAAAAAAGAGCTTAGCGAAAGGTTAAAACAACACAGGATGTTTAATGAAGATTTTAGAAATGACTAGTTCTTCTAAGTCACAGCGGTGAGCGATCAACTAGCGTGGTTGCGGTGCTGAAAGAAGAGAACTACATTTTTTAAAAGCGTCGGCCTTTTTCACAAACAATGAAAGCAAAGATCAGCGATTACTAAGGTGTCCAAAACTTTGCTTTAAGCCCTGGCGGCTAAAAGCAAGCGCCAGGGCCTCGCAAAGATTTGGTTCGTACGCTCAGGCCAGACAGGTTCTACTCACTTACGACCGGATAAAAAGCAATTGTACCGACATATTCGCTCGAACCAACCCGCCTGGCTCTCCGCTCTAAAGCGTTGAACATGGCAGAATACAGACTAAAGATTAAAACCTTAAAAGCAGAGAGTTGGTGGCGAAAAAAGAACGCTATAGAAAAGTTACCTATATTCATCCTAAAAATTGTCATAAGAAAGGAGATTTTGATTTGACATGGAATTCAGTACAATGATCAATACTTTTGTGCTAAAAAAAAATGATTCGGCTTGCTTTTTGGGCGGTAAAGTATTATAGATTAAAGAAGAAACCGTTTTTAAATGATTCGGAAAGGTGATGAACGGTTATGGCCAAAAGCTGGAGCATAAAAAATCTTTACTTTTACCTGGTCTGCCTGGTGACGCTCTTCCTCTTTGTCGGCGGAGCAATTTCTGCAATCAACAGCGCCGTGCAGCTTACCCTGCCCGATAAACCGAACGTCCCGTTAATCTACGTCTATTATCCTGAGTATAAAGGCGATCCGGCCCAACCTGTTTTTGAACCTCCGTCACTGGAAGAGCTGGAGAAAAGAAGAGCCGCACAGGAGAAGTACGACCTTTACTTTAAGGGCTCCCCCAAACGCAGTCTGCTCAATTCAATTGCCCTGATGATCATCGCCTTACCATTTTACTTCTATCACTGGAAGCAGGTTAAACCAGATAGC
Source organism: uncultured Syntrophomonadaceae bacterium (assembly GCA_964349375.1). Taxonomy (GTDB): domain Bacteria; phylum Bacillota; class Dethiobacteria; order DTU022; family DTU022; genus UBA993. The sequence goes on from CAYGHB010000270.1 coordinate 1,787, forward strand.
AGAAAGCGAGGCGTTTCTGATGAAAATTAACTGGGATCTGGAACATGTTTATTTCTACCTGGTCAGCTTCGTCTCCCTGATCCTGATCATCGTCGGGGCGGTAACCATTACCCAGACTGCGATTGCCTATATTACCCCGATAAACGAAGAATACAACCCCTATACCATGATGGACCCGAACCCCGACCTGGTCCAATGGGAAGAAAAATTCGGAACTGAATTCATCGAACAGGAGAAAGAGCGGTTTGAAATGATTAGTAAGGAAAACACCAATCGCAGGTTGCTTCGCGACCTGGTGCGCGGGATTGCTTTTATTGCCGTCGCCCTGCCGGTTTACTTATACCACTGGCGCAAGATACCTAAGCTGGAAACAGCTATAGAGTAAAGCGAGCAGAATGAACCAGACAAATAAACGCTTTGATGCTAATATCAAGGCGTTTATTAATTTAACGTATTTTGATGCAGGTGATGGGTGTCTATACCATCTACCCGAAACCTAATTTAAGCAAAAGATATCATGCACAGTATGTCAGGTCCTACCTGTTAAGGAACTTATCAATTACCTACCCTGATCAGGTCTGGGGCATCGACATCACCTATATCCGGATGGAGAAGGGGTTTGTGTATCTCTTCGTCATCTTGGACAGGTACAGCCGAAAGATTTTTGATTTTGAGTTATCAAGTACGATTGATAAGGCTTTTGTGATGAGCTGCTTGAAACGAGCATTAAGTAAGGCCAAACCGAAAATCATTAACAGCGACCAGGGTAGCCACTTTACCAATCCAGACTAAATTGCTCTCTTAGAAGAAGCAGGAATTAAAATATCGATGGATGGTAAGGGCCAGGCCTTAGACAATTTGAGAACAGAAAGGTTCTTCCGCACCATCAAGTACGACCCGATCTATTTGAGTGAGTTTGATTCGCCAAAAGAACTCCGCCGGGCCATTGATGCTTATATGGTGGAGTGCAACACTTACCGGCCCCATTCCTCGATCGGCGGCTTCTGCCCCGAAGAGGCTTACAATACCAGTCTTTTTAATGCAGCATAATTTACCAAAGAACGAAAGGAGAGCATAACTTAAATCTCACAAATTTTTTTCTTGACAATGGGGTGCA
>CAYGHB010000271.1:0-2863 GCA_964349375.1 uncultured Syntrophomonadaceae bacterium
ATATATAAGTTTGTCAAGACAGTTGACCTTGTGATTTGCAGAAGTTATATTTACAATAATAAGTAGCTTCTTGTGATAAAGACAAGCAGTAGAAGGTGGATATAAATGGCAAATGATAATGGCCGGATTGATAATTTACTAATGGAAAATGACATAGACCGCAACTCATTTGAGCCGGCATACATGCAGCTTGTCTACCTTTTTAAACAGCAGATTGCTTCGGGAGTTTTAAGGACAGGTGACAGGCTGCCTTCCGAGTCACAAATATGCAAACGTTACCAGGTTTCACCGATGACAGTGCGCAGGGCTATAAACATCCTCTCTGATCAGGGTGTAGTTGATGCCGCTCAGGGTCGGGGAACATTTGTGAAACCAATTAAGCTTGAATCGGCAACGTTTCAGCTAAAAGCCCTGCAGGAAGTTTTTAGTGACGAGAGAACCAGCGTATCTATTCTTGAGGCTTCAATCCTGCATGCTGATCAAAGGGTGGCCCTTAAATTAAAACTGGCTGAAAAAGACAGGGTTATTTACATCAAGCGCCTGCTTTCACGTGACAAAGATGCCTTGCTATATCACCGTGAATATATGATTTATGATCCGAGAAGAGCCCTGGTGGAGTCTGAGCTTGAGGTAACCTCTCTACGCGGTTTGTTCCAGGGGGAAAATAGTGGTGATTTCAAATTTGGCGAACTAAGCATTGAGGCGAAAATTCTAAACGGGGAAGAGGCTAAAGTTTTGCGTATGCCAGCTGGATCGGCGGCGTTTAACCTTGAGCATATTTTCTATGACTACAGTAACCGGCCGGTAAGCTGGGGATGGTTTATTTGCCGTGGAGACCAAATACGCTTTACGACAACTCTCGGTATTCGCAATGAAGAGGCATAAGATGTCAGATATTGAAAACAAGTTAATTGACAGCGTGGCAGACCTGCAGGAAGATGAAGCTATTTTAATAGTTAAAGAGCGCCTCGCAGCAGGCGATGACCCCCTAAAAATTGTGCGTGAGTGCCAGCAGGGAATGCGTCTAGTTGGCGAGCGCTATGGTGAAGGGCAATATTACATTGCCGGGCTAATCATGGCCGGCGAAATTCTGCGCCAGGTTACTGAGTTGATAGGCCCTGCTCTTGAAGGTTCGGGGGCCGGGGAGCAGAAATTTGGCACTGTGCTGTTAGGTACGGTTAAAGAAGACATCCATGATCTAGGGAAAAATATAGTTAAAATGTTGCTATCCTGCCACGGATTTATCGTGCATGATCTTGGTGTAGACGTTCCGCCGGATATGTTTGTTGTTGAAGCAGCCAGGATTAAGCCAGATATTATCGGTCTTTCCGGTCTGATTACCGCCTCCTACGACAGCATGAAAGATACCATTGCCTTGCTGCGTGAAGAAACTGCAAAATGGCCGAAGAAGCCTTATATCATAATTGGCGGCAGTCAGGTAGATGAGCAGGTGTCTGGTCTTGTCGGTACAGATTACTGGGTTACTGAGGCTGTTGCCGGCGTGGTGTTGTGCAAGAAATTGCTTGAAGAACACAGCTAATTGCTTTCAGGAACCCTATCATAGCTGACTGCTCAACACCTTCGTAGAAGTTGGCAATTATAAGTGCAATTGTAGAAGATATTGCAGTGGAGCTGTTATGTAACATGGTGATGAAGAACACAGTTGCTTGCATTGATTATATTTCCAAGTTAACCGTTAAGCCCTGTGGCGCTATCAGGTCCAAGGTAGTTCATGCAATTGTTCATATCCTGAAGGGAGACCTTCCTCCCCGGGGGAATCATGGCAAAATCAAAGCCCCAATTGTTGAACAGAGATTTTTGGAGTAAGCTTAAGTCGGCCAGAACAACTCTTAAGGTCAAGCCTAGAGCTTCTGCAATCTTTTCGGCTTCCTTCTTAAATTCCCCGGCGTCATAGGCGCCGGTATCGATAATGGTCAGGTAATTATAATGCTTGAGCATAAGCCCGAAAATGTACTTGGTCTTCTCCGGGCCGTACTTTTCCAGGCTTCTTAAGTACTCTTTCCAGATGTTGTTTTCATACCTCAACCAGCCACTGGTAAGGTAATAAGATTTAGCGCTGCTTTCCATCTGGCGTCGCTGGTCGTTGCCGCCCAAAAAAAGCGATATACAATCGTCAACCTTGGGGATAACAAGGGTGGCAGATTTTGAGCTAAGGTTCAGCAAGGCATTGCCACAGAGCCCAAAGGCCATAACAATGTAGTCGCAATCGGCTATTTCATCGATACACTGCTGCAGGTTTTCGCGTAGTTTATCGGGGTAGTTGTGTAAGCCCGATTCAATCCAATAAACAGAAAATGAATGATCAGTATTTTTTAAAGCTTCATTAACCTCATCTTCCAGAGTTTTGCAGGCAATCAGTGCTGTTTTCAATTTTTATACCTCCTCGAGCTATTGTGATTATTCGAAAACTCTAACTTAGGACTCCGTGCTGCTTTTTTCTTATTGAGTTTTTCATTTCATCTCTGTTTTGGCGACAGTTTCACATGGCGTTAATAAGCGATTTTAGAAGATAGAATGATAATGATCTATATTTGCTTATAGTAACTTATCATGAATGGTATCAGGGCTTAACCTATCTAAAACCACCCCAAACTCGAATTAGAGACTTTTCTCCCCGGCGGAGCTGCCTCTCACATTGGGTAGCGTACCGGCGATTTTGCTGAAAGTGTTGCGGTTTTGTGCTCATCTTGTATAATAGTATAAATTAGTTCGCTTAATCTGTCATGCGGCAGTTAGGCGCTGCTGCCTGGCCGGCTATATTTGCTACCGGCGGCGCTGCTTTTCTCATACCGTTGGGTATTCCAGCTGTTGTCGGCGCCGCTTTCTTCGCTGTAGTAGCGAA
>CAYGHB010000272.1:0-2859 GCA_964349375.1 uncultured Syntrophomonadaceae bacterium
CGTTTCATTGAATGAGCGCCTTCCCGGCCAAGGGCAATAGCTCCGTCGGTGCGATCAAAAAGCACCCCAAAACTGAGCAGATCATTAATACGCGCCGGCGCTTCTTCAACCAGGGCGCTGATCGCTTCTTTGTCGCCAAAGTAGTTGCCTGCTTTCCAGGTGTCTTCGAAGTGAAGCGTAGGCGAATCTTCGGGTGAAAAAGCGGCAGCAATTCCGCCCTGGGCAAACCAGGTATTACCTGCGATCAAATCCTGTTTGCTGAGCACCGTAACCCGACCTTTTTCCGCGAGGCGGATAGCGGTAAAGAGACCTGCCACTCCGGATCCGACGATTACATAGTCAGTAGCAGATTTGGTGATCTTTCGGTCGTTCTCGCTACCCGTTTCCATTTGGCAACCTCCGCACTCTATTTGACAGCCAACATTCGTTCAAGCGCCAGAACCGCCCGTTCGCGAATCTCAGGCGGAACGGTGATGATATGCACCCTGTTCTGCAAAGAAGCCAGAATTTTTTCCAGGTTGGTGTACTTCATATTCGGGCAGATTAATTTTGGCGAAAGCAGGATAAAATTCTTATCGGGGCATTCCTTCTTCAGGCGGTGAAGCATTCCCATTTCGGTGCCGATTAAAATGTCTTTTACAGCTGTCTCTTTAGAGTATCGAATCATACCGCCGGTCCCCAAGGCGGCATCAGCAAGAGCGACCACCTCGGGGCGGCACTCCGGGTGAACCACCAGAACCGCTTCCGGGTGAAGTTTTCGGGCTTGTTCAACATCTTCCACAGTTACGCGATGGTGGGTGTTACAGTAACCGGCCCAGGGGATGATCGTTTTAGAGGTTCGCTGCGCTACGAAGTGGGCCAGGTTGCCGTCGGGCACAAATAAAACCTGGTCTTCGGTTAAGGAATTGACTATTTTTACAGCATTGGCCGAGGTAATACAGATATCGCTTTCCGCCTTAACAGCGGCGGTAGAATTGATATAGGTGACGACAACAGCGTCGGGATGCTGTTTTTTAAATGCTATCAGCTGTTCGGCATCAATCATGTCTGCCAGGGGGCAGCCGGCGTTAAGATCCGGCAGCAGCACTGTTTTATCGGGCGATAGAATGGCAGCACTTTCCGCCATAAAGTGAACCCCACAGAAAACAATGATGTCGGCGTGCGAATCAGCGGCGATACGGCTCAATTCAAAAGAATCGCCGACATAGTCGGCTGCGTCCTGCACTTCTTCAATCTGGTAGTTGTGAGCGAGGATGATGGCGTTTTGCTCTTGTTTCAGGCGGGCTATTTTTTCCAGGATGGCGTTATTATCGATCAATAGATAGGACTCCTTGCCGATTGTATTTGAGACTTAGGGTTATTATGATCGATATACATTGCCATGTCAATGAGTTGCAGGACGCTATTTACTGCCGGCATTAAGGGTCTTCCCGTCGGGAACGAAAAGAGAGTCACGTCTTAGTTCCCGTGACTCCCCTCATAAAGCACTTGAATATCTGTCCTTAAATAACATGTCGCATGGTCAAACTATTGTTTGCGTTTACGCGGCACAATGATCGCTACACCGGCAAGAAGCGACAGCAACCCCAGCGGTGCAATCACAGTTAAACCTCCGGTTGATGGCAAAGCAATCTTTACCCCGAGTTTTGACACAGCCGCGGCCAGGTGTGCCGATAGCACACAAATATCATATTCGGTTATACCATAATCAGCCATGGCTTTTTCTGCCATCCTTTGCGCCTTTTCAACTGCGGGCCTATCTGCTTCCGTGACAAACTCATACTTGGGAATAGCCCTGATTGCCGCCCGTAATTCTTCTAGTGCCGCTTCTTTAGCGGATGCCGCCTGTGCAGCTGCCGGGGTTACAATGGCCAGCACAAAGAAAACGGCGAGGATCATTACCAACATCAGATACAGTCTTTTTACATTAATCACTTACTTCACTCTCCTATTTTAAAATCGCTTAAGCAGAACAACCGCTAACGAGTTTAGTAAAGCTAAAGATCCATCAATTCCCCCACTCTCCTTACGCAATCATTGAAATCTCGCATTGATTCGGAAACTCACCTGATGAAGCATCTTTTAAGCTACCCCGACTCATTTTCTTTCTGTTGTTACTCCATAATAGAGAAATAGATGCCCACAAGTCTATTGGCATTGTTCCCATAGTTAACTAATCCAGATCATGCTGATTTACAGTAAATAATCGTGAACGGGGCGAAAATCAATGATTAATTGGAGATTACATCAGGGGCAATCTAAGTTTGATTGGGGGCATAGAATTATGGAAATATATTGGCATGCCGTACAGCTTAGTAGTTTTTTAGTTTTGGGCACGTGTTATGGGGACGGTATAAAGTAACAAGTAATGGTCAGACGGTGTTTTTTAGCACCGAGTCAGTCCTGGTTGGTCAGGTTAGCTTATAAAAAAAATCTTTTCCCATTTTATTTCACTTTCAGCACTGCAGTAAAAGCTTCCTGCGGAATTTCGACCCGGCCGATCTTCTTCATCTTCTTCTTACCTTCTTTTTGTTTCTCCAGCAGTTTGCGTTTGCGGGTAATATCTCCGCCGTAGAGTTTTTCGGTCACATTCTTGCGCAGCGCCTTGATTGTTTCCCGGGCAATAATTTTATTCTCAACAGCTGCCTGGATGGGAACATCAAACATCTGCCGCGGAATGATTTCGCGTAGTTTCTCAACCATCTCTTTGCCCCGCTGGTAAGCTTTATCACGGTGAATAATAAAGGACAGGGCATCCACTTTTTCCGCATTGACTAGGATATCCATCAACACCAGGGCCGACTGCCGGTAACCGTGCAGGGTATAGTCGAGGGAGGCATAGCCGCGGGTCCGCGATTT
>CAYGHB010000273.1:0-2852 GCA_964349375.1 uncultured Syntrophomonadaceae bacterium
GGGCGGAAAGGCGCTGATCGTGGCCATCCGCAGCGACCTGATTGACCAGGAGTGGTTGGGCCGGTTAATGGATAATGACTATATCGAATACTGTATCAGCATTGGCATTTCGCCCTGCGGCGAAGGCGGGGAAGCCCATACCCTGGTCATTGACGGCCCCGGTTTTGTTAAACCCCTTGATTATAAGGCCGGCTCCGTCAAAACCAAAGAAAACCACTCCCGGTTGGAATTATTAGTTGATTAAGGGTGGAGGCCGCGGGCTTTCAGGTAATCGTAGATCGTGAGCGCTTCGCTTAAAATCACTACCGAGGCAGTTTCCTCAGGGTTAATGCCGGTAAGTTTGCGAATCTGATTCAGGCGGTATTTCATGGTATGCCGGTGCACGTATAACTCCTCGGAAGCGTTCTTGATGTTGTGATATTTCAGGTATGTCCTAAGGGTATGAACCAGCGCTCCGCCGGTGCGCTGATCATATTCCAAAAGGGGATTTAAGGTTTCATCTAGCTGGCCCTCTAAGACTGCAGTGTTTTCGACAGCAAGGATCAGTTTCAGTGGGCCAAGTGTCGCGTATGAGCCGAAACCGTTTTGCTTGACAAGCCCCAACGCTGCAGCCCGTAGAGCTGTTTCCGCCTGATCGAGGGCTTTTTCCCATTTTTCAAGGTTAAAATGATTGTTACTTAACCCCAGATAGATATCATACTGGGCGCAAAGAAGCCGCAGCTCTTCTAAAATCCTTCTGCTATATTGCACAATTGCGCTGCCGGTGCCGCTCTCAGGGAGCGGTTGCAACAGCAAGGTAAGATTAGCGCCGGCAGTGCCCACCAGGTATGGGATGTGCCGTTGTTCCAGCAACTGAAAGAGAGCTTGACCTACCGGCTCAATCAGGTGCTCTTCAGTCTGAATCGGGTAAAGGAGCCGATTGCGTTTTGGATCGCAGGCTGCCAAGCTGCAGATCCAGTATTCCCGTTCTGTTTCAATGTTTAAATTACGAAAATCCTGATGATAAGAAAGTGACTTCTTACCCTCAGTCAGGCCGGACCAGATCGCGAGCATAGTCTTGTATTTACGTTGAAGTTTAGTGTTCCCTACCAGAGGTTTTGTTTCTCCGGAGTCTTCTTTTTCAGCCTTCAGCAGGGAGAGCATCAGGGACCTGGTGATACTTTTAAAGCTGATGTCGGGGGGAATCTCGATCAGGGGAATCTTGTATGCGCTGAATAGGCTAACCAGTGAAGCAGGGATTTCTTCAATATAGTGCCCGGTCTGGATCGCCATGGCTGCCATTTTGCGTTCGGCAAAAAGCTCTACCATCTCCTTTTGCCTTTTTTCGTTTAGCGATTGCAGCCCGTGGGCGGTAGTGATTAAAAATTCGCCCGGTTCGATGTGGCTGAGATCATCGAGGATCTCTAATATATTTACCCAGTAAATGTTACTCTCAAGTCCGCCTCCGGTGGTTAAAAGGCGGCAGCGGCCAAAAATTTCAAGGTTGAGAGCTTCCTGAACGGTTAGTGGCATTTTCTTTCACCGCGCAATCAAAGATGATCATAGTCACCTCATTTATTCAATAATGCTTGCGATAATCCTGCCATCTATATACACAATGTATAAAAAAGCAGAAGTATTTTTGGCCTGGTATGAGAAGGTTTTTAGCTGCTATTTTGTGTATTCTGTAAGTGATTCTACTGCTGAAGAACTAAACGCGGCGAAATCGCTTTCATATACGAAGCCTACATGATACTTCTGACCGCACTATATTGGCAGCAATTAATCCGAAAGCAGTAGAATCTTTTTTTGACCAAATTTCGGCGCTGGCGAGGTTATGATGGCCGGATTATATAATTTGATTACAGCAGAAGGTTACAGTTCAATTGCCATCGTGGGCATGACAAAAAACGTTGGTAAAACTGTAACATTTAATCATCTGGTTGAAACATTTGAAAAAAAGGCAGTAAATTTAGGTTTAATTTCTGCCGGCTATGACGGCGAAAGGTTCGACCGGTTGACCTTAAAAGATAAACCGCGCATCTATGCTCCTTTAGGGGCGGTGGTTGCGACGGCCGAGGCCTGTTTTAAGGCCGCTGCAGCAGGGCTCGAACTTTTGGAAAGCAGCTCATTTTCGACCCCGCTCGGCGCGGTGCTTCTAACAAAGGTTGAGCGGGCGGGTCTGGTTGAGCTGGCTGGGCCGGGCAGTGTTTCTGCTTTAAGCAAGCTGACGGCAAAGATGTTTGACTTCGGTGCCGCTTATGTTCTGGTAGACGGAGCAATCAACCGCCTGGCGTCGGCCTCGCCGCTTTTAACCGATGGCACTATCCTGGCAAGCGGAGCAGCGCTTGGGCCGACCATGGATGATGTGATCAAAAAAACAGTTTTTCGCCATGCCCTTTTCACCGCGCCGGCAGTGGAAGGCGATCTGGCCGCTGCTGCCAGAGCAGGCCTCGAAGAGGGAAATGCGGTTTTACTGCACCGCGATGACTGCAGCTACATTATTGAGCCGGTGAAGGCTAGGATTCCGCTGCTCGCCGGAGCGCAGCTGATAAATAAGTGCCGCCGTGAAACCGAGGCGCTGGTTTATGGTGGAGCCCTGGTTGACGGAAATCTCCAGGAAGTGATGGAACTATACCCAGTCCCGCCAACGTTGATCGTTAAAGATGCAACGCGTCTTTTTATTACACCTGAACTCTATTATCGTTTCATAAACCAGGGAGGCAAGATTAAAGTATTGGATCGGATTAACCTGGTCGCGATTACGCTTAACCCGACCGACCCCTGCGGGAGGGGCTACGACCCGCAAATGTTTTTAGAGAGAATGAAAGAAGCGCTAAGCCCCTGCCCGGTTTTCGATCTGGTTTACGAAG
>CAYGHB010000274.1:0-2852 GCA_964349375.1 uncultured Syntrophomonadaceae bacterium
AGCTGGTGGGCATAACGCCTGGCCACCGCCTCAGGGTCAGCCATACGCACTTTGGTCAGCATTTCCAAGGCTTTATCCCTTGCGTCCTGTTTCGATAGCTTCAGGTGGGCACGGGCCACTTCGGCAATCTGCTCGCCGATCATCACTGACGGGTTGACTGCCGCGTTGGGATCCTGGTGCACCATGGTGATCCGCCCGCCCCAGACCCGGCGCATTTCCTTTCTTGAAAGGCTTAAAAGGTCAGTATCGCCGAGATAGATCTCCCCACTTTTCAGAAAACCGTTTTCCGGCAGGTAGCGAACAATGGCCCGGGCCAGGGTGCTTTTACCGGAACCGGATTCGCCGACCAGGCCGTAAATTTCACCTGAACAGATCTGCAGAGAAACATTACGCACCGTGTCGAGCGGTCCTTTTTCTGTTTTATAAGAAACGGTTATATTGCGGGCATCTAAAACTTTTTTAGGCATCGCTGACCCCTCCCGGCAAGAGCATTCTTCGCAAACCGTCACTCATAAAACCGACACCGACCACCAATAGTGCAATGGCGCCGGCCGGGAAAAAGAGCACCCACCTGGCCTGGTGAAACCAGGTCCGGGCTTCGCCAACCATCAGGCCCCAGTCCGGTGAGGGTGGCTGGACACCGAGGCCAAGGAAACCGAGCGAAGCGACAAGAAAAATTGAGTATGAAAAACGCATCGATGCTTCTACGGCCAGATGCGGTAATACATTGGGCAAAATTTCCTTATATAAAATATAAAAACTGTTTTCTCCCCTCAGACGGGCAGCCTCAATAAACTGCCTGGTTTTAAGATCGAGAACTACACTGCGCACCACCCGCGCCACCATAGGAATGTAGAGAAAACCGACAACGATAATCACATTAACCCTGGACGGACCGAACGAGAATAAAATGACCATTGCTAACAGCAGCGGGGGGATTGATAGAATCACGTCCATAGCCCTCATGATCAGCTCATCGAAAAGACCTCCACGATAGCCGGAGAATAGGCCCAGGAGCATACCAAAAAAAACAGCCAACGCCGTGCCGGAACCGGCGACCGATAATACATCACGGCTGCCAACTAAAATTCGGCTGTAGACATCCCTGCCAAACTGGTCAGTGCCGAAAATATGTTCTTCAGATGGCGGCTGCAGCTTGTTCGGCAGGTTCTGAGCGGTGTAGGCATAGGGTGCCAGCAGCGGGCCGAACAGTGCAAGGATCAGAAAGAGAAAGACAATGGTAAACCCGATCAGCGTTGTGGGATAGCGCCGCAGGCGCTTAACGGCTGAAATAAATTTTGACCTCTTTTGCTTCGGTTTAGTGACACTAACTGGTTCAGACATCGGTTACCTCCCCTCCGGTACCTAATCTGTAAAAAAACATCCCGGCGGGTAAAAATCCCGCCGGGTTATACTCTAAAATACTGCTTAATTTACCGCTTGAAATAAACAGAACGAAGGTCCATCGCCGTGCCAAGAATACTGGTTGTCTCAAGACCCTGCAGTTCGGCGCTGGCTCCCCAGAGGTTGTTAGTAAAAAAGGGAATGATGATCGGGCCGCGCTCCATGAAAATCTCCTGGATCCGGTGATAGAGGCGAATCCGCTCTTCACGGTCCATCTCCTTGGCGGCGAGAGCTGCCAGCTCATCCAGCTCGGCGTCAGAGAAGTGACTTTCATTCCACTGCGCACCGGTAACATAGGCCAAGTCAAGATAGGGCTGCGGGTTGGGCCTTGCGCCCCAGTCGGTAATGCCAAAAGGCACTTCCAGCCACATATCTTCTGCCCCGTAGTAGACATCCGAAGGAACAAGCTGAATCTCAACATTTACGCCAATCTCAGCCATCTGCTCTTTCCAGATCGTGGCTATGGCCGGAACCGGAGATGATTCCTGGGTCGTGAGCACAATATCTAAACCATCGCCGAAGCCGGCATCAACCAGCAACGCTTTGGCTGCTTCAACGTCACGCACTGGTTCGGGTACGTCAAGGTAGAAGTCACCGTAGGCCGGACCAATTGGGGTGTCGCGGCCGGTGGTGCCGAAACCGTTATTCGCTCCATCAAGAATGGCGGCACGATCGGTCCCCAGCTTCAGAGCCTGGCGGACGCGGACATCAGCTGCCGGGCCTTCATCTGAGCGCATCCGCAGCACATACGAAGTGTTGGAAGGGGCCTGAAGCACTACTAGGTTGGGATCAGCCTCTAACAGCGTAATAAACTCCGTCGGCAGGTAGATCAGGTAGTCAATCTGGCCGCCACGCAGCGCTTCAATCTGCGCCGAAGAGTCGCTGAGGAAAATAATCTCCAGACCATCAAGATAGGGCAGCGGATTACCGGCAGCATCGCTCATCCAGTAATTCGGGTTGCGCACGAAAGTAATCCTGTCCTCGGGCGAATAGCTGGTAATCATGAAAGGACCGGTGCCGTTCCAGTTGGTGGCAAAGTCTTCATTATCGGCATCCATCATGATCGCGTGATAGTCAAAAAGATCATAGAGAAAATCAGGGTTCGAATCGGTAAGTTCAAAGACTACCGTGTAGTCGTCAGGAGTGCTAATCTCAGCAATGTTGGAATAAAGCCCCACTGTTGCCGCTCCCACATCAGGATCGCGCAGACGGTCGAAAGTGAACTTAACATCTCTCGCGGTCAGCTCTTTGCCGTCGTGGAAAAGGACGCCCTGGCGAATATTGAAAGTCCAGACCTTGGCATCTTCACTGCCTTCCCAGCTTTCGGCGATGCTGCGGCTGGGATCTGGGGCATTCTGCTCATCGATATAGACTAAAAAGTCTCCCCACTGTCTGCCGAGCCAGTCATCAGCAACAGTGCTGAAAAAAGCGGGGTCCATATTGGTCGG
>CAYGHB010000275.1:0-2836 GCA_964349375.1 uncultured Syntrophomonadaceae bacterium
AAGAGCAATGGCAAAAATATTTCTACCAGTTTAACTATGCTGCCGCAATGAGTAAGGGTAGGTAAAAGCTTTTTTGAATTAATAGTAATTAATGCCTTTAATGGGAAGGAGTAGCCGCTTGGATATTTATGAAAGTTTAAGGCAGGTTTTGGATGCTCACCCGTCTACGGCGCCACAGGCTAAATCGATCCATGAAATTCTAAAGATCCTCTTTGCCCCGGAAGAGGCTGCCGTTGCAGTAGTCATGAGCTATAAAGTTAAGCCAGTTTCTGAGATTGCCTCAAAAGCCGGTCTTGATGCAGAGATCGCTTTAAAGCACCTCGATGCAATGGCCGATAAGGGTATTATCATGTTGCGCTACAAAGACGGCGAAAAGTTCTACGGCCTGCTGCCCCTGATTCCCGGGGTCTTCGAGTTTCCCTTCATGAAGAGCAGCCTGGCCCCGTTACATCAGAGACTGGGCAAACTCTGGGAAGATTATCATCATGAAGCGCTCGGCGCCTCCTTTGCCGGCAACCCGACCCCGCTGATGCGGGTGGTTACAGTTGATAAGGCGATTCCCTCCCGCGACCGGGTTCACCCCTATGAAGAGGTGGCGAGCTTTATAGAGGAAGCACCGTTCATCGCCCTAGCTGACTGTGCCTGCCGGGTAAGCGTGCATGCCTGCGACAAGCCTAAAGATGTGTGCCTCATCTTTGGTCCCGCGGCCGAGTTTTTGGTAGAGCGCGGGTTCGCCTGCCAGATCAGCAGGGAAGAGGGACTTAAGGTGCTTGACCGAGCCGAAGCAGCAGGCCTGGTGCATACCAGTAATAACAGCGCCGACCGGGCCAACTTAATCTGCAACTGTTGCCCCTGCTGCTGCACAGTGCTGCGCGGTAAAACTAAGCTCAACCATCCCCATGCCTTTGAACCGAGCCGCTATCAGGCGAAAGTAATTGATGAAGATTGCAGCGGGTGTGCGATTTGTGCCGAGGAGCGCTGCCCGGTAGGGGCTATAACCATGGCCGACGATCTGGCCGTGGTTGATGTTCAGGATTGTATCGGCTGTGGACTCTGCGTCAGCAGTTGTCCTACCGGGGCGATGGTTCTGATCGAAAGAGCTGAGATCCCGGTAACCCCGGCCACGGTTACCGAGATGGGTATGAGAGTACTGCAGGAAAAAGGAAGGCTCGAAGCCTTCCTGAAGATCATGAACGAGTAGTATTTAATTATCGCTTCGGCTGCTGTTGGGTGATACAGTGAATATTGCCTCCGCCGAGCAGGATCTCCCGGGCATAGACGCCGATCACTTCGCGGTCGGGAAACAGTTCTTTTAGTTTCTTAAGGGCTTGCTGGTCGGCGGGATCTTTAAATAGGGGAGCGATAATCGCATCGTTGGCAATGTAAAAGTTAACATAGGAGGCGGCCATCCGGTCGCCTCCTATCCTGGGCATTGTGCCGTCTACGCTGTCCACCCCTTCGCTCTCTTCGGTGCTGATTAAAACCGGGGATGGCAGTTGCAGTTTGTGCACTTCAAGCTTACGCCCTTTGGCATCGGTAGTGTTTTCCAGCACTGCAAGCGTCTCCAGGGAAATCTCATGCTGCGGGTCATTTATATCATCGGTCCAGGCCAGCAGCACCACTCCGGGCTTTACGAAACAGCAGATATTGTCTATATGACCATCAGTTTCGTCTTTATAGATGCCCCGGGGCAGCCAGATTACTTTTTCGATGTTTAAATAAGCTTTCAGGTGTTGTTCAATCTCTTCCCTTTTCATCCGAGGATTGCGGTTGGGGTTAAGCAGGCACTCTTCGGTGGTCAGCAGGGTGCCCTCTCCATCAACGTGGATCGAGCCGCCTTCCATCACCAGCGGCGCTTTGTAACGGTCAACTCCCGCAATTTCCGCTACTTTGCGGGCGACCAGATCATCCTGATCCCAGGGGAAATAGAGGCCGCCGTCTAAACCGCCCCAGGCGTTGAAATCCCAGTCGACAGCCCTTAAATCTCCTTTATCATTGAGCACGAAAGTGGGGCCAATGTCGCGCATCCAGGAATCGTTAGTGGAAATTTCAACAACCCTGATCTGGGCAGGCAGCTTGCTCCGGGCATTGACAAACTGCTTAGCAGATACGCACATCGTGACCGGCTCAAAGCGGCTGATCGTTTCCGCCACACTAATAAAGGCTTTTTCAGCAGGCTTGGCCCCCAACCGCCAATTGTCGGTGCGCTCTGGCCAGATCATCCAGCAGCCTTCGTGGGGTTCAAATTCGCCGGGCATCCGGAAACCATCCGCAGCAGGGGTGCTGTTTATTGTTGTTGTCATTTTGTTCCTCCAAAGAGATCCTATTTTCAGCCTGATCGTAAACGATCAATTGCTTCCCGTCAATTAACTCAAGAGTTAAAGATCTATTAAATTAAGAGGCTTAAACCCTTTTTCCTTCGGTCGATGGTTTGTTTCAATTGACCGTCCTTAATGCGCTGTGTTATCATTGCTCAAACAATTGCGCGTAACGGAGTGGAACTGATGCAGAATCTCAAATTGGTTGGCAGCGGCAAGCAGGGCAGGCGAACTAAAATTAAAGTTGGCAGCGTAGTTATCGGTGAAGGTTTCGTGGTCGTCGGCGGACCCTGTGGTGTTGAAAGCGAAGAGCAGACCATCAGAACAGCCGAGGTGGTTAAAGCGGGCGGAGGGATGATGTTCCGGGGCGGCGCTTTTAAACCGCGCACCTCTCCTTATGATTTTCAGGGTCTTGGCTTGGAAGGCTTGAAGATACTGGCCAAGGCCAGGGAACTTACGGGCTTGCCGATCGTTACCGAGGTAATTGACCCCCGCGATGTTTCCTGGGTCTGCGAGTT
>CAYGHB010000276.1:0-2811 GCA_964349375.1 uncultured Syntrophomonadaceae bacterium
CCTCAAACAGGGGCAGGCGGTGGCCGAAGTACAGCTGGATAATGGAAAAGAGGCCACAGAAGAAAAAGGTGCGCTGAATAAAACTGCTGATTTCTTCGGGGCTAAGGCCGAGGCCGGTGCCGACCACGCCGGGAATCACTGCGCAGACAGTCAGTGAAAAAATTACCCACTGAAAACTGTAAATCGCTGTTTTGCCGGGCGGCGGTATATCCTCCGGCCTGTAAAGCAATTTTTCTTCGCTCACCTTATCTCCTTTTGAACTGTGTCCGTTATCCCTGCCGCTTCGGCAATGATCATACCACCGATAGCAATCACAGGCAATAAAGCCTGGAAGGTAAAAGCTACCCAAAACTCCCTCCCCTGTGCTGAGAGGCCCGCACAACTCTAACTCTCTGCTCTGAGAGGCCCGCACAACTCTAACTCTCTGCGCTGAGAGGCCCGCATAACTCCCTCCCCCTGTGCTAAGAGACCCGTATAACTCCCTCCCCCTTGAGGGGGGAGGGTCGGGGTGGGGGTGAAAAGAAATCTGCCTGCTCATGATTGAGGCAGGAAATAAGCCCCCTTGTTTCGTATTTAATATAAGGGAACAAGCAATCTGGCTAATAACCAGCTGCCTGAATTGATGCCGCAAAAAACATTGCATCTGGCTGGAACTAATCAAAGATACTGCTCAATAGAGATCAAAAAAAGTTATATGTAAAGAATACGAGTAACGAGGAGTGGTTTGCGGGTGAAAGTATTGATGTGCGTGCCGAACATCAGTGAAGGCAAAGACCTTAAGCTGATCGACAAAATTGCCGATGCAGTTAGGAAAACAGAAAAAATCAAACTGCTGGAAGCATCTTCAGACCGGGATCACAACCGCTCGGTTTTCAGCTACCTGGGCGAACCGGCGCCGGTACTGGAGGCAACAAAAAAGTTAACTGAAATAGCCCTGGAAGGAATCGATATGAGTGGGCATAAGGGCGATCACCCCCGGATGGGCGCAGTAGATGTGGTGCCCTTTATTCCGATCAGAAACATCAGCGGCGAAGAAGCCCTGCAGGTTGCCTATGAGTTCGGCGATTACCTGGGCGGGAAAGGAGTGCCGGTCTATTTTTACGAAGATGCTGCTTCTGTCACTGAACATAAAAACCTGGCAGACATCCGCAAAGGTCAGTACGAAGCGCTTGAAGAAAAACTAAAGAAAGAAGTCTGGAAACCAGACCGCGGCCCGGCTCTCTTCAACCCGAAAGCGGGAGCAACTGCAGTTGGGGTGAGGTTTCCCCTGATTGCTTTTAATGTTAATCTGAATACTAAAAGCATGGAGATAGCCGATAAAATAGCCAGGAGTGTGCGCAACCTAAGTGGTGGGTACCGTTACGTGAGGGCAATCGGGGTCAACCTGACCGAACTGGGTCAGGTCCAGGTGTCAATGAACCTGACCAATTATACCAAGACCCCGATCCACCGGGTGGTGGAAACCATACGCTCGGAGGCTGCAAGGTACGGGGTAACCGTGGCATCATCGGAATTTGTTGGACCGGTGCCCCTAAATGCCCTGGAAGAGTTGGTCCACTTTTACTTGCAGGCTCATGACTTTAACGTAAATCAGATCATTGAAACGAACCTGCTCGATTAATGGGTTAAAATCAAGAGAGCAATCGTTTATTGAAAAAGTGAGAGGCGAATTACCTATAAAATGAAACTTATAGCCTTAGCAGATGTACATCACTCCGAAGAGAAATGGGGCCAACTGGTTGAAGCTGTCCGTCAGCTAAAGCCGGATATTGTGGCGATCGCCGGCGACCTGATGCAAAAAAGCAGCGGCACCCTGGCCCAACTAGACTACCTGCCGCATGTTAAAGAATGTGCCTGGAAGATAAGGGATGCCGGTGCGGAGCTGGTTTTAATCCTCGGTAACGATGATAACCAGCTACTGGTTCCGGAGTTTATACGTGGAGAGAAAGAGGGATTGTGGTACTTTGTTGCGGATCGGGTTCGCAAAGTTAAAGGTTATGAATTCTGCGGCTGCCCCTGGATCAGGGATTATCCCTTTGCCTACAAATACTGGGTAGCTCCGGACAGTAAAGAGGAACTATTTATCAATGATTGGCAGTTGGGGCCCCCTCTGTTGATTGATCAAAAAAACAAGCTTAAAGAAATACCCGACCTGGAAAGCTACCTGCGTGGGAAAATGTCGATTATCGACTCTTTGGAAAAGATGGCTGCCAAGGTTAAGAATATGAAGCGATCGATTTGGCTGATCCATGAGCCCCCTGCCTATCTGGGTTTTGATCACTGTGCAACCGGGGCAAAAGTGGGCAGCCCGATTGTTCTGAACTTTATTTCTGAGAAGCAGCCACTATTGACCATACATGGGCATATCCACGAAGCCCCAAAATATAATGGTGGTATCTGGTCTGATCGGGTTGGATCTACAACCTGCATCCAGGCAGGGCAGTTGGATCACAAGTTATGCTATGTTACCTTTGAGTTGGATGAGGATAAAATAGTCGAATTTAATCACTCCGTATATGGCCGCAGCCATTTGTAGGGGCAACATCGTAGCAGCAATGTAAACAGAGCTAAGTTTCAGAGAGCTTCCGGCTCTTTACATCTATCAAAAAAGCCTTTATAATGATGAGGCACAAATATTATCAAGGGCGAATGGCGCAGCGGGAGCGCACCTGCCTTACAAGCAGGGGGTCGTAGGTTCAAATCCTACTTCGCCCACCATAGAAACACAATAAATAAAGGGCCTCAGGGCCCTTTGTTTGAAAAGAAGAGCAATATTTGGAGAGTACTGCAACCAGCACTGCAATTACTTAA
>CAYGHB010000277.1:0-2800 GCA_964349375.1 uncultured Syntrophomonadaceae bacterium
TAAATATTGTTACCGATAATCCCCGCGAAGTTGGCGCCGACCGGATCGTTAATGCCGTCGCTGCCCTGGATCTTTACGGTGGACCGCTTGTAATAGTTGATTTTGGGACAGCCACCACTTTCTGTGCCATATCCAAAGCGGGTGATTACTTAGGCGGGGCGATTGCTCCCGGGATCGGGATCTCGATGGAAGCGCTTTTTGATCGCGCCGCCAAACTACCCCGCGTCGAGGTGATCAGGCCGAAGCAGGTAATCGGCAAAGATACGATCAGCAGCATGCAATCCGGTATCGTTTTCGGTTTTGTCGGCCAGGTTGATGGTATTGTGCGGCGCATGAAAGGCGAATTTGATACCGAACCGCTGGTAGTTGCCACCGGCGGTTTTGCCAACCTGATCGCCAGCGAATCGGATACGATCGATAAAGTAAATTCACTTCTAACCCTCGAAGGTTTGAGGATTATCACCGAACTTAACCGCTAACCGGAACGTGGCAGGAGGAAATAAAATGAGAATCGGTTTGGCTCTTGGCGGCGGAGCGGCCAGAGGCATCGCCCACATTGGCGTTTTGCAGTATCTTGAAGAGCGGAAGGTTAAGCCCTGCTATATTGCCGGTACCAGTGCGGGCAGTATCGTCGGAGCTCTCTACTGTGCGGGCAAGACGGTTGACGAGTTAACCCGCATCGCCTCTGTTATGTCCTGGAAAAACCTGGTTCGTATCTCTATTCCGCGCAAAGGTTTACTAAAATCATCGTTATTGCACAAGACCTTAGCAGAGTATATTGGCGATATTACCTTTGAAGATCTCGAGATCCCGCTGGTGATCAATGCCGTTGACCTGTTGGAAGGAGAAGAGGTTCTGATTAAGGAGGGACCGGTCCTGGATGCTGTTACCGCCAGCTGCTCAATACCCGGTATTTTTAGCCCCTACAGGTGGAATCAGCGCCTGCTCGTTGATGGCGGGTTGCTCGATAATGTGCCTTCTGCGCACATGAGTCAGAAAAACATCGATTATGTAATTGCGGTTAACGTCACTGCGCAGCGGCCGCTAAAAAAGGAACCCGATAATATTTTCGAGGTCCTGGTCCAATCTTACTATATTTTGCTTCACCAGCGTGATATTACCTCTTATAAACATGCTGATATCTTGATTGAACCGAATCTCGGCGATTACAGCTTTTGGGATACAGGAAAAAGCAAGGAGCTGATCCAGGAGGGTTATAAAGCTGCCGCAGCCGCTCTTTGTGATGTTAACCTGAAAAAAGGCAGTAGCCGCTTTGCTAAGTGGCTGAAAAGAAGAAAAAATCGGTAAAGAGAGGATTTATAAACTAATGTTAAATTGCAAAGAAGCGATTGAAAAACGCCGCAGTATCAGGAAATTTGAGACAAAGGCTGTTGCCCCTGAAATGCTTGAGCAGATTATCGAGGCGGCCAGACTGGCTCCCTCCGGTACCAACCGTCAGCCCTGGCGCTTGGTGCTGCTAACTGAGCCGGAAGAGCGTAACAAAATTGCCGGCGCTGTAATGCAGCCCTTTGTTTGTGAGGCGCCGGCGGTATTTGTCTGCTGCCTCGATCGCGAAGCTTTTATACGGGTCACGGTTGAGAAGCGCATGAACGAGCTGGTGGAGGCAGAGGTGATCACTAAGGAAGCCGCCCAGTATATTTACCAACGCAAGATGCCTGAAAAAACGGAAGAAGTAGTCATTCCCGATTCCGGTTATCTCGATTTGGGCATCACCATCCAGAACATGACCCTGATGGCGACGGCGCTCGGTTTGGGCAGCTGCTGGGTCAGGCTGTTCGATCAGCAAGGTTTACACAAGGCGCTGAATTTGCCCGACAATATTTTGCCGGTAGTGCTACTGCCGGTCGGTTACCCGACCCAGGATCCACCTCCCCGCCCCCGCCTCAAGCGGGAAGAGATCGTTATTGAAATCTAGTCTTAGCGGGATTTAGCAATAAGATGTAAGCAATTGCTCGCCAATTGCTTACGTGTATCTGTTGTTTACATCCCACTGTACGAAAGCGCATATTGCAAGCACCGCTCACTGATCGCTGCGTCGAGAATTGATGCGTCTAATTTGCGGGCTTGCGCCGGTAACCTCGCCATTCAACTCTCAGTTTCAAGTCTCGGTCCGGCCCTCAAAAAAACTGAAACAGAATAATTTATTTGAGGGCCGGAACCTGCTTCAGCCCTCAATTCGACTTCAATTCTTTTTCCTTGCTTTATGTTCGCTTCAGCTTGCAACATGTTCTTCTACAATCCTTTAGCACATCGGATAACAAGGCTGCGGCCGACTAATACTGAAAACCAAACTGAAAAGCGATATTTAAAAAGGGGCACCAATAAATGGAGCCCCTTATAAGTTGTGAAAGTAAAAGTTTTGCTTATGCTTTCTCTCCGGACTGCGCTTCAGCCAACTGCTTGTACATCTGCAGCCTTTCCTTCGCCAACTTTTCCGCCTTGGCAAAAAGCAGGTCAGCCCGTTCCGGAAACTCTTTCTTCAGTGCGCGGAAACGCACCTCGTTCATCATAAAGGTCCGTAAATCTTCTTTCGAATCTTTAGAATCAAGGATGAACGGATTCTTACCCTCATGCGCCAGCAGCGGATTGTAGCGGTATAGCGGCCAGTAGCCAGACTCAACCGCCAGCTTTGCTTCATGCTGGCTCTTGCCCATATCAATGCCATGGGCGATACAGGGTGAATAGGCGATGATCAGTGATGGTCCAGGATAAGCCTCCGCCTCTACGATCGCTTTCAGGAACTGGTTCTTGCTGGCGCCCATTGAAACCATTGCCACGT
>CAYGHB010000278.1:0-2796 GCA_964349375.1 uncultured Syntrophomonadaceae bacterium
TGAAAATGAGATGAAGAAAAATATTTTTTCAAAGATCAAGGGTGCGGAAAGTCAGTTACAACTGCCAAGTCCTCCGGTTGTCATTCGATCTGGTCTGAAGACTTAGGCCATGGGCAGCTAATCGACGGGGTCAGGATTATCAATCCATTCATAGAACCGGCAGAATAGAGGACAGTATAGAAAGCAGGAGCAACGCATAAAAGACTGCCGAAGAACTGATCTTCAGGCAGGTTGTCCCCTGCCGCTATACTAGAGGGCGGCGAAGAAGCGCATCAGCCGGGAGAGGCCCTCTTTGAGGGTAGCGGTTGAACAGGCGTAGGAAATACGCAAATAACCTTCAGCACCCTGGCCAAAATCGATACCCGGAGTAAGAGCAACCCCGGTATCATCCAAAATCTTCAGGGCAAAAGCGTAGGAGTCACCAGTATACTTTTTAACATTGGCCAGCATGTAAAAAGCGCCATCAGGAATTTTTGCCGGCGCTATGCCGATCTGCTGCAGGGCTTCATAAAGATAGAGCCGGCGCTCATTGTATTCGCTGAAGCGGTTGGAAAGAACTTCCGGAGTTTCGCGTAAGGCGGCGATCCCGGCTGCCTGAATAAATGAACAGGCACAGATAAAGAGGTTTTGCTGCAGCTTCTGCATGTTGCGCACCAGGTCCGGCGGGGCAATCAGATAACCCAGGCGCCAGCCGGTCATAATGTTGCGCTTAGAAAAACCGTTTATGACGATCGCCCGATCGGTAAATTCCAGGATCGAGTGATCTTTGCCGGTATAGTTGAGGCCGTGATATACTTCATCAGCAACAATATAAGGCCCTAGTTCGGCAAAAGCCTGCAGCTCTTCGGCTTCGAGCACCGCCCCGGTAGGGTTGGCAGGCGAATTAAGCATGATTCCCTTTACGCCGGGGCCAAGCTGCTTTTTAACATCAGCAGCCTGCAGTTTAAAGCCCTCCTCTTCCCGCGCCGGTACCAGCAGCGGGCGGGCTCCGATATAGCAGACAAAGTTGGGATAACAGGCATAATAGGGATCGGCCATCACGATCTGATCATCGCTGTCGAGCAGCGCTGAAAAAGCGAGGAGCATCGCCGGAGAAGAACCGGAGGTTACGATAACCTGTTCCGGTTCAATCTTCACGTTATAAGTACGCCGGTAGTAAGCAGCCACCTCTTCCCTCAGTTCCGGTTTGCCCAGGCTGTGGGTGTAAGCGGTGTCGTTATCATTGATCGCCGCTATCGCCGCTTCCTTGATCGCCGCCGGTGTATCGCCGCCCGGCTCGCCGACTTCCATGTGCACTATATCGCGGCCGGTGGCTTCAAGCTGCTGTGCCTTTTCTAAGATTTCCATTGCCAAAAAAGGCTTTACCTGGCAGACCCGGGAAGGCATTTCTACTTGATGAAGGTTTTCCGGTTTCACTTAGCTCCAGTCAGCTCCCTCTCAGCGCCTGGCGCCGTCCATCTCTTTTTCTTTAATCAGTTCAGCACAGTATTCAATGATCTCCCGCCTTCTGACAATCCCGATAAATATACCCTGATCGTCGACTACCGGCACAAAATTCTGCTCGCTGGCCAGCGAGAGCAGGTCAACGATGCGCGAGTCGATCCGCACCGGTTTGTTCGTCGTACGGTAAGTAATATCTTTCAGCGTGATTCTCTCCATCTCGACCAGGCTCATCCCGGGAGCATCTTTTAACTTCCAGAGCAGGTCACCTTCCGTTATTGTTCCAACATAACAGCCCGCTTCGTCAATCAGGGGCACAGCGGCGTGACTGTGACGTTCCATCCGCTCTAAAGCCTGGCGCAGCGTAGTTTTCGTATTGAGGCAAACAACCTCATTTTTAGGAATCAGGAAAAAAGCAACTTTCATCTTAAATCAAAACCCTTCTTTTATGATCATTCACTTTTATTTTCGTCTTCATTGTCGATCAAGCCACCACAAACTATTTTGAAACCGGCCTTACGGTATAGCGGTTCCAGTTCCGGCTCAAAAAGCACATTTACCGTCTTGATCCGGTCTTTCCTGATCGTGGCGGTTAAAATATTTAAAAGCTCAAGGGCGATCCCCTGTTTCTGATACTCAGGATCAACAACCAGGCCGCGGATTAAGGCATCGTCAACCCCGTCGCTTAAAACATCGGCGTAGCCAACCAGCCGCTGCCCATCAAAACAGGCAGCCGAGAGGTAGGTGCATCCAACAATTTTTTTCAGTTTTTGCTTGCGCTCATCCCAGCCAACAGCCTTGCGTAAATCCGCGAGTTCGCCGGCACCTACATCCGGGTTAAGCAGATATTTTAGAGTCAACCTTTCACCTCGATTAAAATCTTTTTTAATACCTCTGTATTTCAACAATACTCTTGCTGCAATAATATCGCTTACTTACTGGTTCTTATAGCGCTGAGCCATGATGTACATGTAAATAATCAGGCCGAGCACCAGCATAAAAGTAACCAGCGTAAAAGGGTCAGCATCAATACGTCCCGACGTGAAAACCAGGTAGACTCCGGCCACAAAGATCAGCACCAGTAAAGCAACATAAATCCACTTTTTCAAATTCAAATCCGCTACCTCCCCTTAAGCAATAATGCTTAACCATCTGTGGATCAAGCTGATTATCAGCTGTTGTTCAGAACGTTTAATAGATCATGCAACGCCTTGCTGCTGTTTTCGCGCACCACCACTTCTGCCTTCTGATCAAAACTTGTCGGTTGTTGATTGATAATGGCCATCTTTTTGGCCAGGCGGGGCAGATCGGCAACCGGGTAAACCACCAGGCTGCTGCCCACTACCAGCATGAAGT
>CAYGHB010000279.1:0-2777 GCA_964349375.1 uncultured Syntrophomonadaceae bacterium
ATCCGAAATCCGATGGGGCTGACTTTTTGTCCCACAACTAGACCCCCTTTCTCTCTTTGACTACAACCGTAATATGGCTGGTCCGTTTTAAGATTAGGAAACGCCTGCCCCTGGCCCGCGGTTGAACGCGCTTCAGGGTTGGCCCCTCATCGACATAAACCTGATCGATATATAAGAGACCGCGTTTCATTTCCAGGTTATTCTCGGCATTGGCTGCCGCTGACTTAACCACTTTTGCCACAGTTTCCGAGGCGCGGCGCGGAGTGTAGCGCAAAATGCTGATCGCTTCATCAAGATCCTTATTGCGAATTAAATTCACAACGTCTCTCGCTTTCCGCGGCGCCAGACGCACGAAACGTGCCTGTGCTCTTGCTTCCATTAATGTTGTGCCTCCTTAAGCCCTACTTCAAAGAGGTAGAGCGCTCGGTATGGTGTCCATGCCCCCTGAAGGTTCGGGTCGGAGCAAACTCTCCCAGTTTATGCCCAACCATATCTTCACTGATGTAAATAGGCACATGCCGGCGGCCGTCATGAACGGCGATGGTATGACCAACCATATCGGGAAAGATGGTCGAACGGCGGGACCAGGTTTTAATAACCTTTTTATCTCCCTTTTCGTTCATCTGCTCAATTTTTTTCATCAAGCTGGCCTCAATATAGGGGCCTTTTTTCAGTGAACGCGACAATTTATTACTACCTCCCTTTCAGTCGGAGTCAGGATTGGCTGCCTAACCGGGCAAAACCGTTCCCTCTTCCGGCTACTTCTTGCGGCGGCGGACAATCATTTTATCCGAAGCTTTATTCTTCTTCCTGGTTTTGTACCCAAGAGTCGGTTTACCCCAGGGGGTAACCGGTCTTTTAAGGCCGATCGGCGCCCTGCCTTCGCCACCACCGTGGGGGTGATCGCAGGGGTTCATTACCGAACCACGCACTGTGGGCCTGCGACCCAGCCAACGGCTGCGTCCGGCCTTGCCGATGGTCAGGTTTTCGTGCTCTATATTGCCGGTCTGACCAACTGTTGCCCGACAATCAATCGGCACCAGGCGCAGTTCGCCGGATGGGAGGCGAATAAACGCTGTATCGCCTTCCTTAGCTGCAAGCTGCGCTGCGGTTCCTGCTGAACGGGCCAGCTGTCCGCCGTGGCCAATCTTCATTTCAATATTGTGCACAAAGGTGCCTGTCGGGATTGAACGCAGCGGCATAGCGTTGCCCGGTCTAACTTCAACTTTAAACCCGGAGACAACAGTCTGGCCGACACGCAAGCCCAGGGGTGCCAGGATATAACGTTTTTCACCGTCGGCGTAGTGCAACAGGGCAATGTTTGCCGTGCGGTTCGGATCATATTCAATGCCGGCTACTTTCGCCGGGACATCATCCTTGTTCCGCTTAAAATCGATAATCCGGTAAGCACGTTTGTGCCCTCCGCCCTGATGGCGGACTGTAATTCTGCCGTAATTGTTGCGACCGGCTTTCTTGCTCAAGGGGGCCAAAAGTGATTTTTCCGGCTCCGTCTTGGTTATCTCCTCAAAAGTCGATACAGTGGCAAAACGCCGCCCCGGCGAAGTGGGTTTAAATCTTTTAACTGCCATTTAGTGCTCCCTCCTTCTCTTAGCGGCTTTCAAACAGCTCAATCGGTTTGCTGCCATCGGCCAAAGTAATAACCGCCTTTTTCCAACTGGGTTGTTTACCCATCGGGTAGCGGCCCAGGCGCTTTCTTTTGCCCTTGAAGTTGGCGGTGTTAACCGCCTTCACTTTAACTTCAAAAATCTCTTCCAGGGCGCGCTTGATTTCAATCTTATTCGCACTTTTCGATACAATGAAGGTATACTTCAGATCTTCCATCAGATCGGAAGATTTTTCACTGATCAGGGGACGAATGATAATATCTCTGGCATCCTTCATCCTCCAAACACCTCCTCAACCTGTTTGAGTGCTTCTTTGCTGATCACCAGGTGATTGTAGGTCAGGATGTCGAGGACGTTAAGCTGCCTGGCCAAGATTGTCTTAACGCGGGGCAGGTTACGTGCCGCCTTGATCATATTCAGATCGGGCTGATCACTGACGATCAGCGCTCCGTCATTTACATTCAGTTTTTTCAGCAGTCCGGCCATGATCTTGGTCTGCGGTGCCTCGAAAACAAACTCGTCTATCACCAGCAGTTTACCATCATTGACTTTGTCGCTCAAAGCCGATTTCAGTGCTGCACGACGCATTTTTTTCGGCATCTTCGGGTCATAATCCCGTGGCCGCGGGCCAAAGGCTACGCCTCCGCCGGTCCAGATCGGTGAAGTGGTACTGCCGTGACGCGAACGGCCTGTTCCCTTTTGCGGCCAGGGCTTACTGGCGCCACCCCTTATCTCACCGCGATCTCTGGTTGATGCAGTTCCGAGGCGACGTCTCGCTGCCTGGGACACGGCTGCCTGGTGCATTGCGCCCTGCCTGATCGGTGCGGCGAAAAGAGTTTCCGGCACTTCAATCTGATCAACCTGTTCGCCTTCATTATTATAAAGCGATAGTTTTGGCATCTTCAGGGTTTCTCCTTTCTTTAGGCTTTCTGTTTACCGGCTTTTTACCGACTCTTTAATTTCAACCAGGCCGCCTCGTGGTCCGGGAACAGAACCCCTGACCAGGAGCAGATTCTTAGCGGCGTCGGTTTCTATTACACGCAGGCTCTGAACAGTGCGTCTCCAGCCGCCCATGCGGCCGGGCAACCTGCGCCCCTTAAAGACCCGAGCCGGGGCAACAGCGCCCAGAGAACCAGGACCACGGTGATAATG
>CAYGHB010000280.1:0-2760 GCA_964349375.1 uncultured Syntrophomonadaceae bacterium
ACAATCATTCCGCCGGAGCCCATCATCGAGCCTTCACGGGTCAGCGAATCAAAATCAACCTGCAAGTCAAGCTTGTCGGCAGGCAGACAGCCACCGGAGGGACCGCCGGTTTGCACAGCTTTGAACGCCTTATCATCTAAGATTCCGCCGCAGATTTCGTAAATAACTTTACGCAGCGTTATACCCATCGGCACCTCAACCAGGCCGGTGTTTTTAACCTTACCGACAACTGAAAACACCTTTGTACCCGTGCTCTGTGGAATACCGGTAGCAGCAAACCACTCTGCGCCATGATCAATAATCAAAGGCACATTAACAAAGGTTTCAACATTGTTAAGAACAGTGGGTTTATCGTAGAGGCCTCTTTCAGCCGAGCGGATGTACTTAGCCCGCGGTTCGCCCACTTTACCCTCAATCGATTGCATCAGGGCTGTTGATTCGCCGCAAACAAAAGCGCCTGTACCGCGGTTGATCGTAATATTAAAATGAAAATCAGTACCGCAGATATTCCGACCGAGAAAACCGGCGCGGCGAGCCTCATTAATTGCCGTCTGGAGATGTTTTAGCGCCCGCGGATACTCTTCACGTACATAGATATAGCCCTCTCTGGCTTGCACCGCATAGGCGCAGATGATCATCCCTTCCAAAACTGCGTGGGGATCGCCTTCCATGATGCTTCGATCCATGAACGCACCCGGATCACCTTCATCGCCGTTGCAGATTACATAGCGGATATCCGCTTCGATCCGGGCCGAGGAACGCCATTTACGACCGGTGGGGAAACCTCCACCGCCCCTGCCGCGCAGACCCGATTGTTCAACCTCGGCGATTACTGCTTCGGGAGTCTTTTCATAAAGCGCTTTTAAAAGGGCACTGTAACCGCCATGCGCTATATAATCAGTTATATCAAGGGGGTTTACAGTGCCAACGTTGCGTAAAGCCAGTCTTTGCTGACCGGCGAAGAAAGGAATCTGATCGTAAATTTCCAGCCCTTTCTCCACTCCTGCTTCATGGTAGAGCAGTTTTTCAACCGGTCTTTTGTTTATGACCGTTTCTTCAATAATCAGGGGTACATCCTCAGGAGCAACGTTATTGTAAAATATTTTCTCAGGGTAAATGATCACCAGTGGACCCTTTTCACAAAATCCCTGGCAGCCAACTCTTTTAATTCCAAGCCTGACAGCGGCTTTTTGCTTGGCCAGGGCCAATTGCTGATCAAAAGTTTCAGCAACTTTCAGGCTGCCTTTGGCCAAACACCCGGTACCGGCGCAAACCAATACGTATGGTTCTGTAGGATCTATTTTCTCCAAAATATCTTTTTTAAACTGTTCGTAATCCTCTGGTGAAGCGATCTTATTAGCAATCTCCGGAAGCAAAAACTCCTCTTCCCCGGCAGCCGCTATTACATGATCAGCAGAACAGCATTTTTTAATCTCCTGAGACATTTGGGCTGCTGTAACACTGCCGTGATAGGTCCCGTCAATAATGACCACCGGAGCCATGGCGCAGGCGCCAACGCAGTGAACCGAATTGAGAGTAAACTCACCGTCTTCAGTAGTTTGTCCAGGTTTTATTTTCAGCTGATCTGATGCCTGATTCATTAAAACAGAAGCACCCCTGATATGACAGGCGGTGCCTTCGCAAATGTCTATAATATGTTTACCACGAGGAGATAAAGTAAAAGACTTGTAAAAAGTTGCCACCGAGTAAATTTGCGACCTCGGTACTTTTAGGCACTCCGATACCCGGCTGATCGCTTCTTCCGAAAGGTAACCGTATTCTGCCTGCAAATCCTGCAGGATCATGATCAAATTTGAAGGTTCAGGTTCGTAACGCCCTAAAAAAATGTCGATCAGAGCTGTTTGCGTATTCATTACCAGATCCTTGACTGTAGATATTTTACTTACTTTTCATCATCGTTGTTTTATCCTGATTTGCTCAATATAAAGTTTATTTCAATCATTTTTCCTTTAAAAGTATAACATTTTGCGTTAATGAGTGTCAATTTAGATCGGCCCGGCATCAGAAATTAATTCAGGATCTAAAAAAGTACATAAATAAACCAGGCTCCAACAGGCCTTCTAACATTTCGCCGGAATCCCTTCGCTTCTCCATCTACAGCCGAGCTTCCGTCACCTCTACAGATGACCTTCCCTCAACCTCCGGTAAGCTACTCCTTATCCGGGCTGTGCTCTCCGGTCTCCATAAAGCCTGAGCTTTCTCTTGACCGGCTCTTTCAGCGCTTCAGCTTTCGGTAGTCCACTTCAGGGTCTTCAGAATGGCTCCTGTTGCCCTTAAGCTTTTCCCGTGAACCGAAACCTCTATGCCATCCAGTCTCTCGGAACCTGGTAGGGTTATTATTGATCAAGTAATTTGATTTGTCAATACCTTTTTTATAATATTTTAATTCAAACTAGTGTTCTCATCCAAGCACTTGTCTGATTTTGTCCAAAGCCCAATCCAAATCTTGATCGGAGATCACCAGCGGCGGCGCAAAGCGGATTACGTTGTCATGAGTCTCCTTGGCCAGGATTCCCACCTCCCTCAATTTTTCGCAGTAGGGCCGCGCTTTTTCAGTCAGCTCAACCCCTACCATCAATCCCTTGCCGCGCACCTCTTTTATTTTCGGGTTGCTGATTTTTCTAAGCTCATCGGTAAAGTACTTACCCTTTGTTGCCGACCTTTCGATCAAGCCTTCTTTTTCAAGCACATCCATGGCCACAATAGCTACAGCGCAGGCCAGGGGGTTGCCGCCAAAAG
>CAYGHB010000281.1:0-2736 GCA_964349375.1 uncultured Syntrophomonadaceae bacterium
CTTCGTCAACCAGCTTCTGGGTCAGTTCGCCGGCTTTCGCCGCGTTGCATTCGATTATGGCTCCTGCCAAGGTTTCAAAATCTGCCATTAATCAAACACTCCTTTCTGATTATTCTTTTTTTATTGAGTGGCATAAACCGCCGGATGCAAAATGCATCCGGCGGATAGTACCTTAACTCGCATCTAGCAATGATTCTACTTCTTTATTTGCCAGCCTGCAATTCCTTTAGGGCATCCTGGATCCTTTTTTTCTCCAGCGGTAAAGTCCCTTCACGCATTTCTGCAAATAAGGACTTAACCAGGCAGTAAATCATCAGGACCATGACGATCATGAAGGGAAATCCGCCGACGATAGAAGAAGTCTGCAGAGCGCTCAAACCACCGGTGAAGAGCAAGATGGCAGCAATAGCACCCTCAAGCACACCCCAGGTGATGCGTAGTGGCAGAGGTGGGTTAGGATCCCCACCCGAGGTCAGCATGCTGTTGACGTAAGTTCCCGAGTCAGAAGAGGTGATAAAGAAGACCGCTACCGAGAACATGGCCACAACCGTTAATAAGCCGGACCAGGGCAGGTTCTGTAACAGGGCAAAGAAGCCCATCGCAGAATCAGCTGATACCGCATCGCCGATACCGCCGCCGCCAAAGTGCTCCATCCACAGTGCCGCGCCACCGAATACAGAGAACCAGACCACACTGACCGCAACCGGCACCAGCATTACGCCGACGATAAAGTTGCGAATGGTGCGTCCTCTCGAAATACGGGCAATAAAGGTCCCAACAAACGGTGCCCAGGCAATCCACCAGGCCCAGTAAAAAATAGTCCAGGCCCCATACCAGCCCTCAGTGTTTTCTCCGGCGGCATCAAGCCCGAAAGACATGTAGATAATGTTCTGCAGATAGTCACCGATTGAGTGCGTCATCAGGTTAAGAATAAAAAGGGTCGGGCCGACGATAAAGACCAGCAGCATCAATAAACCGGCTACAACGATGTTGATCTGGCTGAGCCACTTAATGCCGCGGTCGATACCGGTAGAGGTTGAAATAACTGCCGCTGCCGTTACAACAATCACAATTGTCACCCAGACGGTCGGGCCGCTGGGAATCCCAAAAAGGGTTTCCAGGCCGGCGGCAATCTGCATTGCCCCTAAGCCAAGCGAAGTTGCCAGACCAAATAGGGTAGCAAAAACACCGAGGATGTTGACTAAAATGCCCCAGGGTCCTTCAATCCCTTTGCGGCCTAAAATTGGCTCCAGGCAGGAGCTGAGCAGCATCGGCAAGCCTTTACGGTAAGAGAAATAGGCCAGTGAACCGGCTACTACTGCATAGATCGCCCAGGGATGGAAACCCCAGTGGAAGAATGAGTAGCGCATTGCTACATGAATAGTCCCGGCTGTGCCGGCTTCGCCAAATGGCGGCCACATGTAGTGCCAGATCGGCTCGGATACGCCCCAGAAGAGCAGGCCGATACCCATGCCGCAACTGAAGAGCATGGCAAACCAGACTTCGTTATTATATGCCGGTTTTTCATCATCTTCACCAAGCTTAATCTCACCGACTGGGCTGAGCAGTAAAAAGACGATCATGAATAGGAAAACACTGGTGATGAGGATAAAAGACCAGCCCCAGGAAGCGATCATGTAGTTGAAAGCCGCTCCTGCTGCTGTCCCGAAAGCCTCGGGCATAGCAACACCCAAAATAACGAAAATCAGCATAACAACCAAAGCAATTAAAAATGTTGGCTTTGTATAGATACTACCTCCGTTTTGCACTGTAAAACCTCCTTAATTGTTTTACTTCCTTGCAAATGCAGAAAAAAAGCGATTAACCCTCATCTACCACCCCATTTTAATAACAGCTGGTATAAGACTATATCTCGGGTAATTAATTCTGCTTGTGCGCAAACTTTTTCCTGATTACCTAATTATTAAGCAATAGTTATGCCAGATATAATAAAAGGGGAGGTTCAACGGCACAGCCTGTATTAGAAGAAAAAATAAAACTCCCGGAAATGATCATTCGCAGGAGTTTTCTCATATTAAGAATTAATACTTGGCTAAATATTCTGAAGCACCTATAATACTGCCCTCAACCCACTATTCTCATTTTGACACAGTTTCTCATTTTAAGACACCTCGGCCCTGATTTCTTTCAGTTTACGATAAAGGGTCGCCCGGCTGATACCCAGCGCGGAGGCCGCTTTCTCCTTGCCGTGAGTGGAGCGGCCGTATTTTAAAAGCGCGGCTTCGATCGCCCTGGCTTCCAGGGTATCTAAGTCTTCCGAATCCACAACCCCGCTGTCACTAAAGTACTTTAGAATTTTCTCCGGCAGGCTGTTTCTGGATATCCTCGAATCAGCCTCAATATTTACGGCATATTCAACCGCGTTTTCCAACTCGCGCACATTGCCCGGCCAGGGGTAAGCTAACAGCGCTTCCCGGGCATCCTCTCGGAAACCGACAATTCTTTTTTCCAGATGGCCGGAATAGTAATCAAGGAAATGATGCATTAGTAGCAAAATATCGTCTTTGCGTTCGTGCAATACCGGCAGGGTAAAGGGGATGACATTGATCCGGTAGTAAAGATCTTCCCTGAACTTACCCTGTGAAATCAATTCTTCAAGATCGCGGTTTGTAGCAGCTATGATGCGCACATCGATATCGCGGAAAGATACCCCGCCGATCCTGGAGATTGTTTTATTCTCAATTACATTAAGCAGCTTAACCTGAAATTCAAGCG
>CAYGHB010000282.1:0-2733 GCA_964349375.1 uncultured Syntrophomonadaceae bacterium
GATCGCGTCAAGCAATTGTAGGAAAAAGGAACTTCATATTCGCCTTACACCGCTATACTCTCATTTAAACCTTTCAAAACCTTTCGCGTAAAGTTATCCGGACCATTAAATAACGGGATGTTGCAGAAATCTTCCTTCCCAACAAGCAGATTTTTGTTTTGCAATCGCTTTAGCTCTTTTTTCACAGCCTGTTTTAATTCAACGATGACCGGTGCTTCTTCTTGCCTGGCCAGATAGTGTTCTTTAACACTTCCACCGCCGGCTCTGAGCGCTCTCATTTGGACCATGCTTTCTGCACCTGATGAACTCCAGGCCATCGGTCTGCTGCTCATTCTGGCTGAGAGGATATGACTGACGTGGCCTTCCGCACTGCAGCCTACTTCTGGATGCTTCAGCTGTGCTGCTATGCCCTCCCAGTTGTTCCTAATATACTTAGCCGTATCGATGATCCTCTTCTGCCTGGCACTACCTTCTGCTTGCCGGTGCGCTTCTTTTAAGACCTTGAGCACCTTTTCTTGGTCGAGACTGCGGATACCCAAGTAAACTTGGCTTTTCAGCTTTTTAGCATGCGCAGTTGCTGTTTTGATGCTCTTATTTAAGTGGAATTTATCTAAAATAAAAGTCGCATCATAAATATAGTCCAGCCCAACTTTGATCCATGAAGCCCCGTCTGCCGACAAAAATATTTGTTCAATGCTGTTTAAGTCATAGTGTAGCTCAATATATTCAGCTATTTCAGACCAAAGCTGATCCGGTTTCTTTTTAACGGTCGTGAAATACTTAGGATTTATTAAGCGCTTTCTTTTAACACCGGCTATTCCTTCATGGATGTAGACCAGCTTGGCCATCGATTTCTTCTTTTTACCCCTGATCTTTAGATGGTCTTCGTCTGCTTCAATATAAAGCACTTTTACTTGCTTTTTCTTTTCAGGAGCCGGTTCTTCTGCGACTTCGAAGGCTTTGATGTAGTTTCCAACTGTCTGCTTGCTCACTTTAAGTTCACGGTTGTAGCGACTGAGCTCCACTGTGGCATTGTCATAGGACATTACCGCACTGGAGTCAACTAATTCGGCCTTCAGGTTTTCACTGACCCGGCTATTTGGCTTGATCCCCGCTTTACGGTCCACTAAATAAGCGTACTCTTTGCTTTCTTTATGCCGGTAATAGGTCCGGTTGTAGGTTACCAGGCCAAAAGGTGTTAAAAGGCCCTTCGCATCATCTTTACGGACTACTTCCCATTTTAATTTCCGCTCTTCATCTGCTTTCAGTTCCCGGTCCAGTTCTTCTAATACCAGCTTCAGCATTTCACACCCAAGACCGTCTAGTTCTTTCTTCAGGATTGTTTCAAAGCTTTGGTAACTTACTCCTCCTGCTAAAACTTCTAATGCTTTTGTTACTACTGAAAGGATTTTTTCTTCCACTACACGAACTAATTCCATGAGGAACCTCTGCCTCCTTATGTGGGGGTTGTTCTTAGAGCGAACTATGAGGTTCCTCTTTCTATCTTATAAAAAACTTTACCTGCTGGATCCCTACAATAACTTTACACTATGTGTGCTAACGCCCCCTTGTCTTTCGTGTTGAGTTGAAACCGGTTCCGATTCATGTTAAGCTAAGTTAAAGCAGTAATGAGGAGAGAGAGATTATTATGAAGATAAGACAGATTTTGATGGTTTTCATCATAGCTGTATTAATGTTTATGTTGTCTTCGGCCGGTTTATGCTCTACCGGAACAACGTCGACCCAGTATATCGGTTTGAACCAGCAAAGCGGTACAACAGGCGGTGAACTGAAACGCCACATCGATATCAGCAGCCCCTGGTCGGCGGGGTACCTCTACGAAGACCTGGTAGTGATCGGCAGGGCCACGGTAACCGATTCTTTTACCATGAATAATATGAGTCCCGGTTCGGATGCCGGCTACTGGGAAAGTCCGTTTGATGATTTTGGTTTCGATGTCAATCCTGCTCCGACTCAGCAAAAAAAACCTGCAACCGGTTCTTCGGCAACAACTGTTACCGGCAGTGGAGAAAAACCTGCTGCAGCTGTAGCCGGGGCAAATGTTGAAGTTGAAGCGGAAAGCGAAAGCGATCTCAAAAAAGGTTACAGGTGGCTGGATCTGTTCTAGAGCTTTCCATTATCGATGCGCAAACCGGAAACACCTTAGGCCAGTCAATCACAGACCAACAATGCCTTCCCAACTCAATGGGGAGGCATTATTATTCAGCAGTCAGGTTTTCAGCAAGAACCCGCCGGAAATTTTTTGTGGTGATTTTTTCGATTTCTTGCCTTGCCTGCTAAAGCTCCTTCTAATTAAGCCCTCAACCAATCCGGGCAGGTCCGAAGCATCTTCCAGCCCGGGGACGACTCCCTCACAAATGCCATCTAAATCGGAGCCGAAACCCAGGTGGTCAATCCCGGCCACTTCGGCGATATGAACAAAGTGATCGAGCA
Organism: uncultured Syntrophomonadaceae bacterium; assembly: GCA_964349375.1. Lineage (GTDB taxonomy): Bacteria > Bacillota > Dethiobacteria > DTU022 > DTU022 > UBA993. The sequence continues at coordinate 2,455 of CAYGHB010000282.1, forward strand.
GCCGTTCAACGGTTGCTCTTTTTTTATCCACAAAATCGGGGCAAAAAGAGAGCCCGATTACCCCGCCAACATCTCTGAGTGCCCTCAGCTGATCGTCGGAGAGATTACGCGGGTGGTCGCAGAGCTCGCGGGCATTGGCGTGCGAGGCGATCACCGGTTTACTGCTGACTTCCAAGGCATCAAAAAAACCTTTTTCATTGATATGGGCCAGGTCGACGATCATTCCCAGCCGGTTCATTTCTTTCACAACTTTACGCCCCAGGGTTGTTAACCCTTTAC
>CAYGHB010000283.1:0-2728 GCA_964349375.1 uncultured Syntrophomonadaceae bacterium
TCGACGAGGGGCAAAATGCCACCTCGGAGCAGATGAAGATGTTTTTAACCCGTCTGGGGTTTGGTTCCAAGGCTATTATTACCGGGGATATTACCCAGATTGATTTACCCCGGGGCCGTTATTCGGGCCTGGAAGAAGCTCCGCGCATCCTTTCCGGGATCGAGGGCATTGCCCTGGTTTACCTGACCGAAAAAGATGTAGTGCGTCATCCTCTGGTTCAGAGTATTATAAAGGCTTACGACGCCTACGAGGCAACGCGTGGAAGGAACAGAGATGAAGAAAAAGATCATTCCAGCTGACCTTTTCAACCGGTCAATCGCCTTTAAGGATAACAGGCGCTTGCAAAAACTGGTGTTGGTTGTTGCCCTTTTTTTGGCAATCTATATCATTCTGGTTTTTTTTAGCATGCCGGCCCGTTTTGACCTGTCAGTTGGCCGTCCCAGCTCGAGAACGATCTTTGCTCCCCGTGACGTGATCGATGAATATACAACAAACCTGCTGCGTGAGCAGGCAGCTCAGATGGTGCCGGAGGCCTATGACTACGATCCACTCATCCTTGAGCGGGCGCTCACTGAGCTGACCAGGTTTTTTGATAGGGCAATTGAAATCCAGGCCAACGCTGAACTGGAGCGGACAGACCAGCTTGAATCACTGCAGTTGCTAATTCCTGAAGAAATGCCTCTTTCCACGATTTCTGCCTTGCTGACTGACAGCGCAACAATTCGCGATCTACAGGGCCGGCTCAACAGCTCGATTAGCGATATTTTCGAAAATGGCATCAGGGAGGGCGAAGAAGATTTGATTCGTCGCCGTCTCAACCAGGAGATTGCCCTCTATCCTTTCAGCGCCGATTTGAAGCGGATTGCCGAAGTCGTCATTATGCCGCTGGTGGAGCAGAACATGGATCTCAATACCCAGGTGACGGAAGATAACCGCGAACAGGCCCGTCGCCAGGTTGAACCGGTGATTATTCTGCGCGGTACATTGATTGTCAGCGAGGGTGAGCCGGTTACGGAGCAGCAGTTATCTTTGCTGGAAGATTTAGGGTTAATCCGTGGACAGCAGGCAGACTATGCCGGCTATATCGGTCTTTTTCTGCTGCTGGTGATTATCTTTATAGTAGTTGGTATTTATATGTCAATTTTTGTTCCCGAAGTCTACAGAAGCCCCAGCATGGTGCTTTTAATGGGGCTGATCTTCATCATAACCTTGCTGCTGGCAGCGGCAACCACTTTATTTTCCGGTTATCTGATTCCGGTGGCTACCGGGGCGATCTTAGTTACCGTGATCTTCGGCTACAAGCTGGCCCTGATCGTTACCCTGGTATTAGCCCTGATGGTTGGCTTGATTACGGGAGGCGATTTTACCTTTGTGCTGATGGCCTTGCTTGGCGGCTTGGTGTCAATTTATGCCGTAACCAGGCTAAGCCAGCGCAGCGACTTGGCCCGGGCCGGGTTTTATGTGGCACTGACCAATGCGGCGATCATTATTTCCAGTCATCTCTTTTTGGGCAACATGAGTTTGGAAATTGATTCCCTGCGCAATTTCAGCTATGACCTGATCGCCGGTATCGGCAACGGTATATTTTCCTCCGTCGTAGCGATCGGGTTGCTGCCTTTTCTGGAAAGTCTTTTCAACGTTACCACAGCTATCACCCTGCTGGAGCTTTCCAACCCCAATCACCCCCTCTTAAGGGAGATGCTGATGAAAGCCCCTGGCACCTATTATCACAGTATGATGGTTTCCAACCTGGCTGAAACAGCAGCTGAGCGTGTTAATGCCAATTCTCTTTTAGTCAGAGTCGGGGCCTATTACCATGATATCGGTAAGCTGAAACGACCTTTTTTCTTCTCTGAAAACCAGTTGTCGGGCGAGAACCCCCATGCCATGCTTTCCCCGAACCTAAGTGCCTTGATTATCGGCAGCCATCCCAAGGACGGCGTTGAGTTGGGGCGCAAGCACCGATTGCCTGAAGTGATCTTGGATATTGCTCTGCAGCATCACGGAACCAGTATGATCTCATTTTTCTACATGCAGGCGCTGGAAAATAACAAGCGTAACGATGTAGTGGTGGAAAACTTTCGTTACGAGGGGCCTAAGCCGCAATCGAAGGAAGCAGCGATTATCATGCTGGCCGACGCTATTGAAGCAGGAGTGCGCTCGCTTTCCGACACTACCGGCAATAAGGTGGAGCAGATGATCAGCAAGATGATCCGGGAGAAAGTCGAAGACGGGCAGCTTGACCAGTGTGATCTCACTTTGAGCGATATTGAAAAAGTTACCCAGGCGTTTATACATATTATGTCCGGCATTTACCACTCCCGGATCGAATACCCGGAAAAGGATTTGCGGGCGGAGATTGAAAGAAGCAGGGCTGCCAAATGACAGTTCAACCAGAAATATTACAGGGCAAAGAACTGCTAGCAGAAAGCTTTGTTGCTGCTCTTGAAAAGCTGCTGGATCAAATGCTTACTGACTACAATCTGCAAAACGGCGAAGTGTCTTTAGTGATCGGTGGTGATGAGTTGCTGCACCGCTTAAACCGTGATTATCGCGACTTGGACCAGCCAACCGATGTGCTTTCATTTGCCTACCTCGACCCGGGTGAGGATACAGCACCCGGCGACCGGGAATATGCCGTCGGTGATATCTATATATCGATTGAGCGGGCTGTGGAGCAGGCAGAACTGGCCGGGCACGGGGTTGAAAATGAAACAGCGCTACTGGC
>CAYGHB010000284.1:0-2722 GCA_964349375.1 uncultured Syntrophomonadaceae bacterium
GCAGGGTAGCCCGTTCGAACATCTGGGGGCTGCAAAAAATGGGGGCAAAAGTGGTTTTAGCAGGCCCGCCTACGCTAATGCCGCCGGATCTTGAAGCTTTCGGTGTTAAAGCTTACGACCGGGTGGAAGAGGCAGTCGAAAATGCCGATGTCGTTATGGCCTTAAGGCTGCAGAAAGAGCGCCAGGATAGCGGGCTCTTCCCAAGCTTGCGTGAATATGCCGAGATTTACGGCTTAACCGAACAAAGGGTTGCCGGTGCCAAAGAAGACCTTTTAATTATGCACCCCGGACCGATTAACCGGGGTGTTGAAATATCTTCAAGTTTGGCCGACAGCCCCCGTTCTGCCGTATTAGATCAGGTAACCGGCGGAGTGGCCGTGCGCATGGCGCTTCTCTATCTTTTACTGGGAGGGATAAAAGAGGAATGAAAAAACTGTTGATAAAAAGCGGCAGGGTGATTGACCCTTCCCGGGACTACGATCAGGAAGCGGATCTGCTGATTAGCGGCGCACTAATTGAAGCGGTTGAAAAGGGGCTGAAAGCGCCGGCCGGAACTGAAACCATTGATGCTGCCGGCCTCGTCGTCGCCCCCGGCCTGATCGATATGCATGTTCACCTGCGCGACCCCGGCTTCGAGTATAAGGAAGATATTTTATCCGGCGCCCGGGCGGCAGCCGCCGGAGGCTTTACCGCTGTTGCGGCTATGGCCAATACCAATCCCGTGGCTGACGATCTCTCAGTTATCGGCTATGTTAAAGAGCGTGCCGCTCATGCGGCCGTTCGTATCTATCCCTGCGGCGCTCTGACCAAGGGGCTGGAGGGTCGGGAACTTGCCGAGTTAGGACGGATGCAGATCGGTGGCGCCGTGGCTTTTTCAGATGACGGCCGGCCGGTAGTCAGTGCATCATTGATGCGAAATGCCCTGCAATACGCCAAAGGTATCGATGCACTGATCATTCTCCACGAAGAAGATCTGAGCTTATCGGCTGGGGGCATGATGCATGAAGGAGCAGTATCTTCTTTACTTGGACTGCGCGGCACAACAGCGGCGGCAGAAGAAATTATGCTGGCACGCGACCTGCTTCTGCTAAAATACAGTGGTGGCAGGTTACACCTGGCCCATCTTTCCACGGCAGGTTCGGTGGAAATGGTGCGCCAGGCAAAAGCAGCCGGGCTGAACGTAACTGCCGAAGTAACTCCCCATCACCTGCTGCTTACGGACCGGGCTGTGAAGAATTTAGGTTACAGCACCAATACCAAGGTAAACCCCCCGCTCAGGTCTGAGCTTGACCGCCAGGCGCTTTGGGGAGGCCTGATCGATGGGACAATTGACGCGATCGCCTCCGACCATGCACCGCATCACCCGGATGATAAAGATGTTGAATACGATTTTGCGCCATTTGGCATTGCCGGCCTGGAGACAACCCTCTCCCTGATGCTCAATGAACTCAGCGCAAAACGCATTAAAAAGCTGACCCTGCCACTACTCCTGGAAAAATTAAGTACCGCCCCGGCCCGTATCCTACGGGTTAGTGGTGGGACCCTCCAGCCAGGCAGCCCGGCTGACCTGACTTTGATTGACCTGAAACAGCTGGTTTCTGTAAACCCTGATGCCTGGTATTCCAAAGCATCTAACACGCCATTTGCCGGTCACCAGCTAACCGGAGCTGCAGCCTATACGATTGTCGCCGGCGAAGTTGTGATGAAAAGAGGTGTGGTCACTGAAAAAGAACCGGTGTTGCACGGGTAAGCCTCGGGTTTACCCGGTTATTGAAAACAGGATTATTGCGCCCGGTTTTATTCGGCTGACCCTGATGGCGCCGGCTATTGCGCAAAAAGCATCGCCGGGTCAATTTGTTATGCTCTATCTGCCCCCGAACCGGCAGCAGCAACTTCCCAGGCCGCTCAGCATTTTTAAGGTAGACCGCAAAAGAGGAGAACTGACTCTGTTCTTTCAGGTAAAAGGTGAGGGAACTGGCATATTAGCTGATCTTGAAACAGGTTCTACCGTAAAACTACTCGGACCGCTCGGCACAGGTTTCCCCGCCCCACCGGAAAACTCGTTGCTGGTGGCGGGAGGTATGGGGATTGCGCCCCTGGTTTATCTTGCTGCTGCAGCCTCTAAACCGTGCACCATGGTGTACGCTGCTTGCACAGCAGCCCAGTTGGTTTGTCCAGCCACAGATCTTGAAATACAAGGAGTTACATTATTAGAAACAACTGAAGATGGAAGCAGGGGCGAAAAAGGAACGGCCATCGATCTGCTCTCCCGCCTGCTAAACGCCGATCCAGATCGCTACAGGGCAATCTTTTCCTGTGGCCCCCGACCGTTGCTTAAGGCAGTAGCTGAACTCGGCTGCCTGGCCGGTTTGCCCACCTGGATTTCACTGGAAGAGCGAATGGCTTGCGGCATCGGGGCTTGTCTCGGCTGTGCTGTTGCAACCACTGGCGGTTATAGACGAGTTTGCCATGATGGGCCGGTTTTTTCAGCAGAGGTGGTGATTTTTAGTGACCAAGCCTGATTTAACAGTAAACCTGGGCGGATTGAAACTGGACACGCCAATCCTGGCGGCATCGGGCCCAATTGGTAACAGCTTTCAGTATCGGGAGCGCTTTTCCGTCCACGCCCTGGGTGCGATCATTGTCAAAGGTGTTTCTCCGGAGCCGTGGCCCGGTAATCCGCCGCCCCGTCTGGCTGAAACCGCTTCCGGGATGCTCAACG
>CAYGHB010000285.1:0-2716 GCA_964349375.1 uncultured Syntrophomonadaceae bacterium
CACCATTGATGTGCTTGAAAGAGTTGGCGTCAGGGTCGATCATGACGAATCGCTGAAGCTTTTAAAAGATGCCGGTTGCCTGGTAAAAGATCGTGTGGCAAGAATTCCGGGCTGGTTGATCGAAGAGGCGATCAGGACGGCACCCTCTAAGATTAATGTATACAACCGCGAAGGGCTGCCGGCGATGAACCTTGAGAGCAACTGTACTTACTATGGAACAGGCTCGGACCTGCCGTTTCATCTTGACCTTGAAACCGGTAAGCGCCGGGGGACTGTCAGACAGGATATTATTAATGCGACGATCATTATGGAGAATCTGCCCAACTTTGATTTTGTAATGAGTTATGGGATTCCCGGCGATGTAGAGGCTAAAAAGGGTTGCCTTTATCAGTTTGCCACGATGACCCTGAACACGGCCAAGCCGATCATTTTTACTGCTTTAAGTGAAGAGGAAACGAGAAAGATCATTGAAATGGCTGCAGCGGCGGCCGGTTCAGCTGAGGAACTGAGGGCTAAACCCTATATCATTATTTACGATGAACCGATCTCGCCCCTGGTCCATACCGCTGATGGGATGGCCAAGATGTTTGCCTGCATCGATTACGGGGTGCCGGTGATCTATACGCCGGGGGTGGTGGCCGGCGGCACCTGCCCGGTAAGCAAAGCGGGCACCATAGTGCAGATGAATGCTGAGAGCTTATCGGGTCTGCTGATCGCCCAGCTTAAGAAGAAGGGCGCCGCTATTATTATCGGCGGCGGAGCGACCCCGATGGATATGCAGTCTACTGCGACCCTCTACGGCTCGCCCGACGCGGCGATGAACTACTGCGCCATGAGCGAGCTGGCCCGGTTCTACGGTTTGCCGAACTTCACCGAAGCCGGCTGTTGTAATGCGCCGCTGCCCGATGCCCAGGCCGGGATGGAAGCTTCAATGGGGCTCTTGCTGAACCAGCTCTGCGGAGCCAACCTGGTGCACGATGTCGGCTATCTTGACGGCGGCAAAACCGGCTCGCTTCCTTTCCTGGTAATGTGCGATGATTTTATCAGCGCCGCCCGCTACATTGGGGCAGGCACTGAAATTAGTACTGATACTATGGGGGTAGAGACTATCGAAAAAGTCGGGCCGGCCGGTCATTTTTTAAGCGAAGAGCATACCATGAAGCATTTTCGCAGCGAAATCTGGATGCCGACGATCTTTAACCGGATGATGTATGAAACCTGGCAGCAGTTGGGCAGCAAAGATTGCTTCGAGCTGGCGAAGGAGAAGGCTAAGTCAATTCTTGATTCAAATGCGGCCAATGCACCTGAACAAAAGGTTGTCGAGCAGATCAACAGCTTATTATAGATTAACGGAGGCGTCACATGAATTCAAGGGAGCGGATCATGAAAGCGCTAAACCTGGAGCAGCCGGACCGGGTTCCCTTTGCTGACTATGCTGAAGAGGCGATCCGTAAAAAGATTATGGGCAAAGAGCACTTCACGGCAGCAGAGTTTGCCGAAAAAATTGGTTTTGATGCGATCAACCTTGATCAAGACTATACCGCTCCTGTTTTTTGCGAATGGAAAGAAGTTGACGGGCACCGGTTTATGCTGGGTGGCCTGATCAAGGAAGACAAGGATTTGGACCGGATGGTTTTTCAAGATCCCGATGATCATTGTTTTTACGATCCGGCAAAAAGATTTGTTGAAGAGATGGAATCATCCGGTCTGGCCGTTTATGCCCTTTGCCGCTTCGGGATCAGCGGGGTTCTCTACTCCATGGGGCTCGATGGCCTCTCCTACGCGCTCTATGAAAACCCGCAGCTGGTTGAACGGGTTCTCGACCGCTATGTGGAATGGAACTGCCGGATGTTAGAGAAGCTTTGTGCGACTGGTATCGACTTTATATTATCTTATGATAATATAGCATATAACAGTGGTCCGATGGTTTCACCTGAGGTTTTCAGGGAAGTATTTGTGCCGAAGATTAAGCTGGTTGATCGCGCCTGTAAAGTACCCTGGGTTACCCATATGTGCGGCAATATCATGGAGCTGATGGAGGATCTGCTGGAGATGGGGGTTAGCGGGATTCATCCGCTGGAGCCCGGCTGCATGGATCTTAAGGTCGTAAAAGAGTTATACGGCAAGAGGGTTTGCCTCTGGGGTAACATTGATCTTAATTATACCCTGACCCGGGGCACCCCTGAAGAAGTGGATGCCGAAGTGAAACAGAGGATTGCCGAGGCGGGTCCGGGCGGAGGCTATATCATGGGCAGTGGGTGCGATCTTCCCGACTATTGCCGGGTTGAAAACATCCTGGCGATGGCCGAGGCAGTTAGGAAGTACGGCTGTTACCCGCTGGCGTTTAACTGACATAAGCTTCAAATAAGAGGGGGCAAACAGAAAAAGATTTTAAGCGCCCCAGAATAAGTTTAGTTCTCAGAACTTTATTGCATGAAAGGGGGTAATAAGAGAGAGCATCAGAACATTTTCGGGTTGTAGCATTTAACTTTTAGAGGAGGTATAACTATGTTAAAGAAAGCCTTATTACTGCTGGTCTTAGTTCTGGCAGTCAGTATGATCCTTGTTTCCTGTGCTGCGGATACACCCGGTGAAGTTGTGACACCCGGTGAAGCTCTTTCCGAGAAGCACGGCGGCGTCCTGCACAGCGCTTACTATGCACCGACCAATATGGACCCCGCTTTTTTCAGCACTGTTGCTGATGACTGGCTCGGCA
>CAYGHB010000286.1:0-2716 GCA_964349375.1 uncultured Syntrophomonadaceae bacterium
CTGGAGATGGGTCGCGCCCAGGTGATGCAGGCTGAAGCAGCCGGGATTGAGCCGCTGGTTGAGATGAACCCGGTGCTTTTAAAGCCGACATCAGACCAGGGTTCCCAGGTGGTGGTGATGGGCAGACCGACGGGTAACATGGGCGCTTTTGAATACCTAAACTGGAAAGAAAACCTGTGGCCGGTGATCGATGAAGCGTACAAAAAGCTGCAAAAGGATCACGACATTATTGTGATCGAAGGAGCCGGCAGCCCCGCTGAAATAAATCTGAAGGATAGCGATCTGGTGAACATGGGGCTGGCTAAAAGGCTTAAAACCCCGGTTCTGTTGGTTGGCGATATCGACCGGGGCGGCGTCTTTGCCTCGCTCTACGGCACCGTAGCCCTGCTCGAGGATGATGAGCGGGATCTGCTAAAGGGTGTGGTGATCAACAAATTTCGCGGCGACCCGAAAGTGCTGGAGCCCGGTCTGCAAGCGCTCGAAAAGCTGATTGCCCTGCCGGTGCTGGGGGTGGTGCCGATGCTGCAGCTGAAACTTGATGATGAAGACAGCGTAACAGAGCGCTTCACCAGGCGAACCGGCAGGGGAGAGCTAAAGGTGCAGGTGCTGCTGCTGCCGCGGATCTCCAACTTTACAGATTTTAACCCCTTCGAGCTCTTTGACGATATCAGTCTTTCCTACATTCGTGAAGTGGCGGAGTTGGATGACCCCGATCTGCTGATCCTTCCGGGATCGAAAAATACGATCGAGGACCTGCTTTTCTTACGAGAAAAAGGCTGGGAAGAGACTTTGCATCAGTATGCCGCTGCCGGCGGGCTTTTAATTGGTATTTGCGGCGGTTTCCAGATGTTTGGCCGGCGGATTTTAGATCCTCACCGGGTGGAAAGCAGCCTGCCGGAAATAGAGGGATTTGGTTTTCTCGATTTTGAAACGGTAATGGAGAAAGAAAAATCAACCAGGCAGGCAGAAGCGCTCTGGCGCTTCAGGGATGACAACTATTTTACTGAGCTTGGCGAAGAGGAGCTTTTGAGAGGCTACGAGATTCACATGGGCAGGACTGATTACGGATCGGTGGAGCACCCGCTTTTTGTGCGCACAACCGGTCAGGGAGATGGGGCCATCAATGCCGCGGGCAATGTTTTCGGCACCTACCTGCATGGTCTTTTCGATAATCTGGCCTGGACGGCCAAATTACTAAGTGCTGTGCGACGCAGGCGAAATCTGCCGGAGAAAAGCTATAACCTGCCCGCCACTTACCGTGAGTATAAGGAGCGGGAATATGACAGCCTGGCGGCAGTGGTGCGCGAAAGCCTCGACCTGGAAAAGGTTATGCAGATTATCGCGTGTTCCAGGTAGCGACTGCCCCCTCACCCTGCCCCTCTCCCCCGGTGGGGAGAGGGAATTGAAACGCCTTAGTTTTCACTGGTGGAGAGAGTAGACGCAATACTCCCTCCCCCTTGAGGGGAGAGGGTCGGGGTGGGGTGAAACGTTTTTAGTTTTTTTCCGGTTTCCGGCCTCAGGCCTCCATTGCCGAAGGGGCGGTGGTTTCATGGGAACACTGATCATTTATAATTATTAAAACAGAAAGGGGAACACTATAAGGTGGAAGTCTATCTAATCCGTCACGGAGAGACGGAATCGAATAAAGAGCGGCGCTATCTTGGCTGGACCGAGTCACCCCTAACAGAACTCGGGCTGCATCAGGCAGAGGCCGTAGGACAGTTCCTGGCCTCACAGGGTATTAATGAGTTATACTGCAGCGATCTGAACCGCTCCCTGCATACAGCGCGGGTGATCGGGGCGGGATGTGGCCTGATGCCGATAATCACCCCGCTGCTGCGTGAAATTAACTTCGGCCAGTGGGAGGGCCTCACTTTCGACGAGATTGAGAAGGAGTGGGGCAGCGCCATCAGCCACTGGCTCGACGATCCTTTTCATAAGGAAACGCCCGGAGGCGAGTCTTTAAAAGATGTCTGCGACCGGATGAACGAGTTTCTGACAACCGTTTCTGAAGCGACCCCTGATGGCAAACGGATCGTCGCTGTCAGTCACGGCGGTTCGATCCGGGCGCTGCTCTATAACATTCTCAACCTTAATCACAGCGCTTTCTGGGATATTAAGATTGGCAACGCATCGGTTACCCTGATCCGCCGGATTGAGGATAACTTTGCCGTTGATTATTACAACCGCACCCATCATCTTGGTGATGGGGGTAGTATGGGAGGAAACACAGATGATCTATAACAATAACCCCGGAGAGCGGGTATTTGTCTCCTGGAGTGGCGGGAAGGATTCATACCTTTCCATGTTGATGGCGCAGGAAAAAGGCCTTGAAATCGGCTGTCTGCTCAGTTTTGTGGGTGGCGACGGTCACAGCCGGTCGCACGGCCTCAAAACAGTGATGCTTAAGCAGCAAGCTGAAGCGCTTGGCCTGCCCCTGCACACCGAAGAAGTAACCTGGGAAAGCTACGAAGCGGGGTTCGAGCGAGCTGTTAAGGAGCTAAAAGAGAAGGATTCACTAACCGGCGGTGTTTTTGGCGATATCAACCTGGAGGAACACCGGCAGTGGGTTGAAAAGATGACTGAGCGCTGTGGCATTAAATACAATCTGCCCCTGTGGCTGATGGAAGAACGGGCAGTTTCTGAAGAGCTGCTCAGGCGGGGCGGAAAGGCGCTGATCGTGGCCATCCGCAGCGACCTGATTGACCAGGAGTGG
>CAYGHB010000287.1:0-2713 GCA_964349375.1 uncultured Syntrophomonadaceae bacterium
ACCATTTTTTTCACCATGACCACCTCACTTTTCAGAAAAAGCTGCCGGATCATCCGGTTTGTAGGTTAGAAGCGGCGGTTCTAATTCAGTATTTAAACCGGCTTCAAACTGACCATACAGCTCATTGATATCTTTGATTAATTTTCGGTTAAGCTCCTGAAGCGGAATAGCGACCGGGCAGGCCCGCTGGCATTCTCCGCAATCGATACAGCGACCGGCCCCGTGATAGGCCCGGACCAGGTGAAAGAGAAAGCTTTCACTCGCCTGGTAGGCACGGCCTTGCCAGCGCGGTTGATCCTGCTCGACAAAACATTCGCGGCAGCTGCAGTAGGGGCAAGCCTGGCGGCAGGCATAACAGCGCAGGCAGCGGGAAAGCTCTTTTTCCCAGTAAGCGTAACGTTCGTCGGCCGGCATCTCTTCCAACTCTATTACGCTCTTGAAGCGCTCGGGCGCCTCCTTTTCACCACGGGGGGCAAGGAGCAGTTGATCGTATACTACCGGGTCGGGGTGGAGGCAATCGCGGCACTTATAAAGCAACAGTTGATCTCGCTCGATCGTCTTCTCCCCGGAGGCGGTTTTTAACACAACCTTGCCGTTCTGCTCGGCAATCCCTTCCAGTTCTGACCCGGCAGCCGCAACCAGCAGTTCATAATCAAGCATCCCCGGGCAGGGCAGTCCGTAAAGCACCACCCGCTCGCGGGCTACCATGTTATCCTGCAACAGCCGGTTAAAGGCGCGGGAATCGCAGCCCTTGACCAGCACGCCCACTTTCTCGAAATCTCTAAGCTCATCCAGCAGGTAACGGCTTAAATTAACTGCGCAGAAAGAATCCCATGCCAGTTTTTCAATGTCCTCTTCGCCTGTGGCGAAAAGCGGACGTGATTGCCACCAGTAATGGCCTTTTTCCCAGCCGAGGAGCATATCAATGCGGCCGCCTAACAGATCCTGCTTAACGGCATCGCGAATTTTGGTTAACTCTTCTAAGTAACGCTCTGCCACCGGGCATCCCTCATCTTTCTGTTCGGCCCGAGAGCCTTAATTTTACCGGTGATTGCTTCCATCTCTTCGGCAAACTTATCGCCTTCCGAGCTGGAGATCCAGCGCACCTCGAAGCGATCCGGTTCGAAACCGGCAAATTCGACCAGGCGCTTGAAGGAGGAAAGACGACGACGGCTGTGGTAGTTGCCGGTGCTGTAGTGGCAGTCACCGGGGTGACATCCGGCTACCAAGACTCCATCCGCTCCGCGCTGAAAAGCGCGCAGGACAAACATGGGGCTCAAACGGCCGGAGCAGGGAACACGGATCACCTTTACATTGGCCGGGTAGCTCATGCGGCTTGTGCCAGCTAAATCTCCCCCGGCATAGCTGCACCAGTTGCAGCAAAAAGCAACGATCAGTGGTTCCCAGCCGGTTACTTGTTCGTTTAGCGCTGTAGACATATGGCATCCACCTCCGCCAGGATCTGTTCGTTAGTAAAACCTTTTATATTAATCGAGCCGGAACGACAGGCCACCGAGCAGGAACCACAGCCCTGACAGAGAGAGGGATTAACCTCGGCCACTGTGCGTTTGAGTATTTCTCCGTGGTAGCGCTCCTCAATTTCGATATGGTTTATGGCGTTATAGGGGCAGACCGCCTCACAATAGAGGCAGCCTGAACATTCAGCCTGGTTAACAATGGCGGTGCAGGCTTCGCCTTTCAGCACATCCTTTGATAGCAGGCCGATCGCCTTCACCGCTGCAGCGCCGGCCTGGGCCACCGCATCGGGAATATCTTTCGGCGCCTGGCAGGCTCCGGCAATAAAAACGCCGGCCGTATGGGTTTCCACCGGCTTCAGCTTCGGGTGCGCTTCGTTGAAGAAGTGGTAACTGTCACTGTTAATTCCGACAATGCGGCCCACCTCCGGCGCATCAGCCCGGGCGATCGAGGCAGAGGCCAACACAACCATATCGGCCTTGATATCAATCACTTTGCCGCTGAGCGAATCGACACCATGAACGACCAGGTGATCGCCTTCAGGGAAGATCTTACCCACCTGACCACGCAGGTAAGCCACATCATATTCTTCGGCCGCCCGCCGCTGAAACTCTTCGTATCCTTTTCCGGCGGTGCGCACATCTATATAGAACACATAGCTTTTGGCATCGGGTACCTTTTCTTTCAGCAAAATGGCCTGCTTGGCAGTGAACATGCAGCAGATCTTTGAGCAATAGTTCATGCCGCGCGCCTTGTCACGGGAACCGACGCACTGGATAAAAACCACTTTTTTGGGCGGTTTGCCGTCGGATAGGCGTACCACCTTGCCACCGGTTGGGCCGGAAGCATTAAAAAGGCGCTCAAACTCTAAGGCGGTCAGGATATCGGGGTGTTGGCCGTAGCCGTACTCACCGTAAGCCGCAGGGTCAAGCTGATCAAAACCGGTGGCCACAATAATGGCTCCGTAGCGGCGTTCGATAACTACGTCTTCCTGCTCGAAATCAATGGCCTCCGGAGGGCATTCCTTGGCGCAGATCTGGCAGCGTCCCTTGCGAAAATAGAGACAGGCTTCACGATCAATAACCGGGATCATCGGCACTGCCTGGGGGAAGGGCACATAAATCGCCTTGCGCTTGGCCATCCCCATCTCGAACTCGGAATCAGCCTTGGAGGGGCATTTCTCCCAGCAAATCCCGCAGCCGGTGCATTTTACAGCATCAACACTGCGCGCCTTTTG
>CAYGHB010000288.1:0-2713 GCA_964349375.1 uncultured Syntrophomonadaceae bacterium
CCGTATCAGTCTTCCAAGATCATGCGCAAGCAGATTAACGAGAATAAAATTGAATTTACCGATATGCACTTGTCGCACCTGCCCCAGGCTGTCCTCTTCGGGTTTCTCGGTCCTGTTGACTGGGCAGTGATCGAGGCGGCTGAGATCACCAAGGATGGCCGGGTTTATCTCTCAACTTCAATTGGCGCATCACCGACGTTTCTACACTGTGCCGAGAAAGTAATCATCGAACTGAACCGCTACCACTCGGTTCGTTTAAGCGAGATGGCGGATGTGGTTATGCTGCCCATGCCTCCGCACCGTAACCCGATCCCGATTTACGATCCGATGAATAAAATCGGGTTGCCCTATGCTTTGGTTGATCCGAAAAAAATCGTTGCTGTTATTGATAATAATGAACCTGACGGGATGGCTCCGCTGCACCAGCCTGATGAGATCAGCCGTCGCATCGCTCACCAGGTGGTTGACTTTCTGCTTGAAGAACAGCGGTCCGGACGGATCCCGCCTGAGTTTTTACCGCTGCAGTCCGGGGTTGGCAATATAGCCAACGCCGTGATGTCAACTCTTGGCGATGATCCAGACATACCGCCTTTTTACATGTTCACCGAGGTCTTCCAGGATGGGTTGATCGATTTGATGGAGCAGGGGCAGCTTTTAGGGGCAAGCACCTGCAGCCTTACCGTTTCAGACGACAACCTCCAGCGTATTTATAACAATATGGACTTCTTTACCCCACGCATTGTTCTGCGTCCGCAGGAACTTTCCAACAACCCCGGTGTTATCCGCCGCTTGGGTGTTATTGCCCTTAACACGGCACTTGAGTTTGATTTAGGCGGCCATTCAAACTCCACTCATGTCTGCGGCACCGAGCTGATGAACGGCATCGGCGGCAGTGGCGACTTCACCCGTAATGCTTACCTGTCGATATTTATGGCTCCTTCAGCGGTGAAGGACGGAAAAATTTCCACCGTTGTGCCGATGGTTACCCACCCCGATCATAATGAACACTCCGTTCAGGTGCTGGTTACCGAGCAGGGGTTGGCCGACCTGCGCGGTCTTGGCCCGCGGGAAAAGAGCCGCACCATTATCGAAAAATGCGCGCATCCTGATTACCGCGACTACCTGTACCGCTACCTTGAGGGTTCCCCTACAGGCCATATCAGCCAGAACCTGCGCGATGCATTTAAATTGCATGTCAGTTTATTGGACACCGGCACCATGAAATTCTGGGAGTAAATAATTAATAACTTTTGATTTAAAGGCAGAAGGGAGTTCTGTAAATGGTGAAGAAACTGCACGGTGGCAATCTGGTCGCCCAAATGTTGAAAAAAGAAGGGGTTGAGCTGATCTTTTCTCTGAGCGGCGGTCATATCAACCCGATTTATGATGGTTGCCTGACCGCAGGGATTCGCATCATTGATACCCGACACGAACAGGCCGCTGTGCACATGGCCGAAGGCTGGGCCCGTTTTACCGGCCAGCCGGGAGTGGCAGTAGTTACTGCCGGCCCGGGAGTGGTCAATGCCCTGCCGGGGATTGCCGTGGCCGCCCAGAGCGCTGTGCCGATGGTGGTAATTGCCGGGCGTAGTTCGCTGGCTATGCGCGATCTCGGTTCGATGCAGGATATCGATCAACTGGAGATTGTCAGGCCCTTGGTTAAATGGGCCCGATCTGTTTACCAGGTTGAACGCCTGCCCGAATATGTAGCAACTGCCTTCCGCCAGGCGAAAAGTGGCCGGCCCGGTCCGGTATTTCTCGAAATCCCAATTGATATTATCAAAGCTGAAGTCGGCGAAGAGCTCAAAGTGAGATTTCCTACTTTCTACTGTCCTCAGACCCGTCTTTTCAGCTGTGAAAATGCCGTCAAAGAGGCCGCCGATTTGCTGTGCAAGGCTGAACGCCCGGTCATTATCGCCGGCAGTGGCGTCTGGTGGTCAGGCGCTGCCGATGAGCTGACTGCTTTTGCCGAGCTAACCAATATCCCGGTATACACCAGGACCATGGCCAGGGGAGCAATCCCCGAAGATCATCCTCTTTCCGGAGGTTTTTACCCCCTGGGCTTGATGCAGGCTGATTTGGTTATGATCCTGGGCACCCGTTTTGACTGGACTCTCGGTTACGGCCGACCACCGCTTTTCAAGGCAAATATGAAAACGATCCAGGTTGACATCCATACGGAGGATATCGGTAAAAACCGGCCGGTTGATGTGGCCCTACCCGGCGATGCCGGGGCTGTACTGCAGCAACTGACCCTGGCGATGACCGGGGCTAAAATGAATCTTGATCCCCAGTGGCCTTCTACCGTACAGACCCTTAAAGCGGTGGCGCGCGATGCAATTAACCAGCAGGCAGCATCCGATACCGAACCGATTCACCCGGCCCGCCTGGTTGCCGAAGTGCAGCAGTTTCTGCCGCGGGATGCTGCGGTTACAGTTGATGGCGGAGATATTGCCGGGTTTACTGTCCTTTCGCTTCAGGCTTACAGTCCAGGGTCGCTGCAGTGGATCGGGGCCTTTGGGCACTTAGGTGTTGGCCTGCCCTTTGCATTGGCCGGCAAACTCGCTTACCCCGATCGCCCGCTGGTCCTGATCAGCGGAGACGGTTCGCTGGGGCTAAGCGTGATGGAATTTGATACAGCGGTACGCCACAATATTCCTGTTGTCTGTGTTATCTCCAATGACAGCGGCTGGGGTCAGATTCGCCGCGTTCAGCG
>CAYGHB010000289.1:0-2666 GCA_964349375.1 uncultured Syntrophomonadaceae bacterium
AGGCAAAACTGAACCGAGGTTGTGCAGGCAGCAAACTCTTTAACCGGCACTCCGGAAGCAACCGAAGCATTAAAGATCCGGGCGCCGTCAAGGTGCACCGGCAGCTTGTGCTTTAGGGCAACATGATATACCGCCTGCATATCCTCAAGCGGCACAACTGTTCCACCAGCCCGATTGTGGGTGTTCTCCAGGCAGATCAGTGATGTGGGCGGCAGGTGGATATCATCCTCGCGGATCGCCCACTCCACTAGATCCGCCGGCAGGGAGCCGCGTTTTCCGGGCAGGGGCCGTGGCTGGATGCCGGCAAAAACAGAAGCGGCAGCCGCCTCGTAATAGTAAATATGCGAATCAGCCTCGAGGATTACCTCCGTGCCGGGGCGGGTATGCGTTAAGATGGCGATCTGGTTACCCATGGTGCCGCTTGGCACCAACATCGCCTCTTCTTTGCCGAGCATTTCAGCCGCCAACTCCTGGAGGCGGTTAACGGTCGGGTCGTGGCCGTAAACATCATCGCCTAATTCCGCTTCATATATTGCCTTCCTCATTTCTTCGGTCGGCAGAGTTACCGTATCGCTTCGCAAATCAATCAAACTTACGTCCTCCTCCGCAACGGGGGTTAATAATTAATCAGGTAAAATGGTAAACCTGTCAGGCGGCCACTTCATCTTCTGTTTTTGCTTCGCCGCCCTGAACCTTGGTCATCATGTACAGCGCCACCAGGTAGGCGCTGGCCGCCATCGGGAAGAGGACCATCCGGGTTCCGAAAAGATCCATCCCCCAGCCAAAGATTGGCGGAGCAATGATCGCTGCCAGCATTGAGAAGAAATAATAGAGGCCTGTATAGGTGCCCAATTTCGCAACAGGGGACATATCGCTGACCATCGGGTAAGAGTTAATATTAATCAGGGCCCAAAAGACGCCGCCCAAAACAAGGAGTCCGATGGCTAAAACTATAGGTGTGGCAAAGTAAAATGAGCCCAGCATCAGACACATACCCACCAGGCCGGCCAGGATAGTTTTTTTGCGGCCCAGGGCCGTGGCGATAAAGCCGCTGGGGATGGCCATCAGCAGGAAAGAAAGCGAGAAGAAGCCGAGATAAAAAGCAGCCTGTGATTCATCTATACCCCACTTGGCCATTCCGTAAAGGGTAAAAAATGTTTCCACCCCGTTCCAACCGATAAACCAGAAGAATATTGCATAGAAAAGATAGCGGGTAGTGCTGTCTTTCTCCCGCAAAATCTCAAAAAGGGATTTGACAATACCGTCGGGGCGCTTTTCAGTCTCCTCAAATTCATCGCGCGGTTCACGAATTGCCGCCAATAGAATGGCCAGAACAACTATCATGATCACAGCGGCTACCACAAATGCGGCGCTGACACTGATCATCCTGGTAAAAACAAAGAAAAAGAGCAGGGCACCGAGGCCGCCCATTAAATTGACGATGCCGTTGGCCTTACTCCGGTAAATTGAAGGTGTCAGGTCAGGCATCAGGGCGATGGCCGGGGCCCGAAACGCAGCCATGGCAATATTCATAATGATGATCACCGGGATTAATGCAGCCAGTGAAAACCCGACATAGGGAATCAGGGCAAAAAAGAAGGCTGCAACCGGCACACTAATCAGCAGGAAGGGCATGCGACGGCCGAAGCGGGTCCAGGTGCGATCGCTCAGCGCCCCGAAAAATGGTATCAGCAGGATGGCGGCAATATTATCAAAGGTCATAATAAAGCCGACTGCTGTGTCGGTGTAAGGCAAATGAGTGAGCAGTCTCTCTAATATCGGTGGAACATAAGCATTGTAAATAGACCAGGTTAGGGAAATAATCAGAAATCCGAGGCCGAGAATGACAATCTTTAAGTAATTAAATGATTTCATTTACTTTCCTCCGTCGATTATTTTTTGTAAATCCTGCGGCCGATCGGTAATAATCGCATCAATACCGCCGGCCACCATCAGTTCCATGTAAACAGGCTCATTAACAGTCCAGGCATAGATGGCCAGGTTGTGCTCCCTGAAACCGCTGACCAGCTCCGGGTGCTGTAAGTGGTTAAAAAGTGGGTGCACTGAGTAACAGCCAAGTTTAAGGGCATATTCCCAGGGCTCATAAAGGCCTGCAACATAAAGCATTCCGGTGCGTATTTCTGTATTCAGTTCACGGCAGGTAACCAGACTGTAGTGGTTAAATGAGGATAACACCACCCGATCAGTTAAGTTCCTGCACTTAACCGCCTCGATAACTTTTTCTTCGAGGCCGGGATAGAGCACGATGCCGCTTTTCAGCTCGATGTTGAAAATCAGTTCGGTGGAGGCAAATTCGTCGAGGACTTGATCAAGGGTTGGCATTTTCTCTCCGGCAAACTCTTCACCAAACCATGTGCCGGCGTCAAGGCGCTGCAACTCTTCCAGGGTGTAATCTTTAACCAGGCCGCTGCCGTTGGTGGTGCGCTCCAGTTTTTCATCGTGAATGACCACCACAGCGCCGTCCTTGCTCAGTTGAACGTCAAATTCCAGACCGGTGGCCCCCACCTCAACTGCTTTGCGAAAAGCAGCCATCGTGTTTTCCGGAGCTTCTGTATTGGCGCCGCGGTGGGCCAGGTTCAGTGTTTTACTCAATTAGCACTCCTCCTTTAACTCCACACAATACGTTTGTTTTTTCACCCCCACCC
>CAYGHB010000290.1:0-2659 GCA_964349375.1 uncultured Syntrophomonadaceae bacterium
ATCTTTATCGGTTCTATTTTAGCTTACAGCGCTTTTTATTACATGTTAAAGGTAATCCCGGCTGCCAAGGCCGGCACCTACGCATACATAAATCCGATTGTGGCTGTCTTCCTTGGCGCACTAATTTTAAAAGAGGTTGTCACTGCCCAGACGATCATCGCAGCCTCAATCATTTTAGCCGGCGTCATACTGGTACAGCTGGCGAAGGTAAAACCGGTAAATAGAAAAATACTTCCGCACACCGCTCTAAAATCATAAACTGTTACTTTAATGGAGCTCTTCGCCTCCACCTTCCCAGGCAATGATATCCTGAAAATCATAAGTAAACTCTACCAACTTCGGCGCCATAAAGATCGGCGACTCACTGCGAAGCGCCAGGGCGATGGCATCACTGGGTCTGGAATCTAAGATCAAAGTTTCTCCATTTTTTTGTAGATAGATTTCTGCGTAAAAAGTACTGTCGATGATATCGGTGATTACTATTTTTTCGATCTGCCCCTCTAAATTATCGCATACGGTTTTGAGAAGATCATGGGTCATCGGCCGTGGCGGAATTTCGCCCTGCAAAACTAAGGCAATCGCCTGTGCTTCTAGGGGCCCAATCGATATGGGCAGCACTTTTTTCTCCCCTTCATCCATCAACAAAACCAGGAAGTTGCCGCCCTGATCAGCAGTAACTGTTTTTACTTCCATCTTGATCATTGCCAACACACCTTTCGTCTTGCCTGATTTCATTCTATCACAGATTACCGCAGCAATGAAGAACAGCCATTATCGCAACGAGTTTTATTATTTTAATTTTTATGATATTATTCAGTCTAGTTAAACCATATATCGCCTAATAAAGGAGAATGATCATGGGGCAAATTAAGATAGTAACCGACAGCACAGCAGATCTATCCTTGGAGCAGGTCCAACACTACGATACTAAAGTAGTGCCGATTACGGTAACCTTCGGCGAGGATTCTTACGCTGACGGCGTTGATCTGGATGCCGACCAGTTTTATAGAAAGCTAACCTCTGAAAGCGTTTTGCCAAAAACGTCTCAGCCGTCGCCGGAAGCATTCCGCCAGGCCTATGACGAAATTGCAACTGAAGGAGATACTATTCTTAGTATTCACGTTTCCGGTAAATTAAGCGGCACGCTCAACTCTGCCGAATTAGCCTCAAAAATAGCGAAAGCAGAAGTAATCCCAATTGATTCGAAAACAGCCTCCCAGGGCATCGGCCTCACTGTATTGATAGCAGCTGAAGCTGTGAAGCGGGGTCTAAAAAAAGATGAAATAATCGCTATTACAAACAAATCTATTCCCAATACTTTCAGCGTTTTTGCAGTTGACACCTTAGAGTATCTGCAGCGGAACGGCCGGATCGGCAAAGCAGCTTCAATGCTCGGATCTCTTTTGCAGCTGAGGCCAATTCTTTACGCTGATTCTGAAGGAATGGTGGCGCCTTATGATAAGGTGCGCGGCCGCTCACAAATTATACCTAGTTTGGTTGCTGCTGCTCTCAAAAATGTCTCCCCCGATTTAGAAGTTAATCTTTCGGTAGTTCACTCCTGGAACAGGGAGGGAGCAGACGAACTGTTGAGCGAGCTTAAGAAACATTATGAAATTGTTGACCTGCATATCGGGATGGTCGGCCCGGCAATTGGCGCGCATATTGGACCGGGAGCAGTGGGATTGATGATCCAGCCCTCTTTTGATGCGCTGCTGAAGAGCTGAGAATGCTATTTTAAAAATATTAGAAAATTACCCGGCAAAGCATTAGCTTAATATTGACATATATTAAAATATTCTATACAATAAGGATATTAAGATTAATTCTGGCCAGGGAGGGCTGAAAAGATGGAAAGTGTTTACAAGGTAGTTGATATCATTGGCACCAGCGACAAATCGTGGGAAGAAGCTGCCAAGACGGCGGTTACTACCGCGGCAAAAACGCTGCGCGACCTTCGGGTTGCAGAAGTAAAAAGGATGGATATGAAGATTGAAGAGGGCAAGCTGATTTATAGGGTAAAAATGAATGTATCGTTCAAGTACGAGGACTAACAAAGCTGGAACCTAATCGTTGAAGTTAGCATTTACAGATAAAGTGGCGCTGAGCTTCTGCGCCGCTTTATCTGTTAGACCTACCTATTGCCGGCGATCATACGTACTGGTAAAATGTTTTATATACAGATATTAATCCACCTGAATGGGGGGCATACCAATTGAAAGCAGCAGGATTTGGCCAACTGGTCAGGGAATTACGCAAGACGACAAGCGACCCCCAGGGTAATCGGTGGACCCGGGAAACCCTCAGCAAACATATCCATTTGAGCGTAGATCAGCTTGGCCGTTTGGAGCGGGGCGACCGCAAGTACTACGACAGTCAAACTTTAGAGCTCTTGGCAGAAGCCTTCAAGCTGATCCCGATCGAGCGAAAGGAGTTTTTCATTACAGCCGCAGGAATCACAGATCAAGACTATTGTTCTCACCTGACCCCGGAAGATCAGCTGGGCGAACTGCTTGAAATCACTGGCAATGTTTTGACCCCAGCCTTCCTCCTGGACGCTTACCAGGACATCGTTGCCATAAATAAAAGCTGCCTTGATCTTTTTATCAGACATTCAACAACCTAATCGCCACTTTTCCCATCAGTTAATTTATGGGAAATA
>CAYGHB010000291.1:0-2634 GCA_964349375.1 uncultured Syntrophomonadaceae bacterium
CGCCCGGCATGGTGGTAACACCAAGAACAGTAATTGAGCCTGACCCTTCAAAGTCAACAGCCTTTTCGTAGCGTGAGGCTAGTTGGGTGTAAAGGTCCCCGGGATAGCCACGGTTGGAGGGTACCTGTTCCATCGTAATGGCAATTTCCTTCATGGCATCGGCGAAGTTGGTCATATCTGTGAGCAGCACAAGAACCCGCTTATCCTGGATGGCAAAGTTTTCCGCCACCGCCAGGGCAATATCGGGCACCAGCAGGGATTCAACAACGGGGTCGGACGCAGTATGGACAAAGAAGACTGTTCTGGACATCACGCCGCCTTTTTCCAAAGTATCCTTGAAGAAAAGATAATCGTCGTATTTAAGTCCCATCCCACCGAGGATAATAATATCGACCTCAGCCTGTAGGGCTATCCGGGCTAAAAGTTCGTTATAAGGCTCTCCCGAAACTGAAAAGATCGGCAGTTTTTGTGACTCCACCAGCGAATTAAAAACATCAATCATGGGAATCCCTGTCCGGACCATGTTGCGGGGAATAATACGCTTGGCAGGGTTAACGGAAGGCCCGCCAATTTCAACCATCGTATCGGTAAGTTCAGGTCCGCCGTCCCGCGGCCGCCCTGAACCATCAAAAATGCGCCCTAAAAGGTTAGGTGAAAAGGATACTTTCATCGGCTCACCCATGAACCGGACTTCGTCCCCGGTGGAGACGCCCCGTCCACCATTGAAAACCTGCAGGGCCACTTCATCACCTTTCAGACGGATCACTTCCGCCATAGATGCGCCATACCTGCTTCCCACAACGGCAAGCTCCTTGTAGCGCACTCCCTGTGCCTTTACGGTAATAACGTTACCGGAGATCGATTCGATTTTACTGTATACTTTTTGCAACACTAGCCCCTCCTTGATTCGCCTGCCCAAAGACCTTCGGCATTAGCTTCGACCCCATTTTTTTTGTCGGCCAACAGTTCAGAAATGGTTTTCTCCAGATTATTGAACTCGTCACTCTTCCATTTTTTACCATTGTAGTCCAGGAAGTTCTGCCTCACCCGGTTAAACCATGAGCGGGCTTCCTCTTTGCTTGCAAAATCTAACCTGGCCGTCAGAATATCGATGAGAATGTTGTAGATATGCAGTTGGCGCTCAGGCTCAACAGCGGCATCGACAGGATCAAATGAGTTCTGCTGAATATATACGTAATCCAGTAACTCCGATTTCAGGTAAATGGTATAATCATCAAGTGATGTACCCTCTTCACCAACCACCTTCATCATTTGGCCAACCTCGTCACCTTTAAAGAGAATGGCCCGGCCATACTCTGTTTTCTGCTGATCGATGATACCCTTATATTTTGACCAGGATTCCAGGGGGTGAATAGCGGGGTATTTACGGGCATCAGCTCGCTGCTGTGACAAACCGTGAAATGCGCCTACTACCTTTAATGTGGCCTGGGTTACCGGTTCTTCAAAGTTACCGCCGGCCGGAGAAACAGTGCCGCCGATGGTCACAGAACCGATATCGCCGCTTTTCAGACGAACTATCCCGGCCCGCTCGTAAAAGGCAGCAATCAGGGATTCTAAGTAAGCAGGAAAGGCTTCCTCTCCTGGAATTTCTTCCAAGCGACCAGACATTTCGCGCATAGCCTGGGCCCACCGTGAGGTTGAATCTGCCAGTAGCAGAACGTTCAGACCCATCTGCCGGTAATATTCGGCCATGGTGACCGCCGTATAAACCGAAGCTTCACGGGCAGCAACCGGCATGGAAGAGGTGTTGCAGATAATGATAGTCCTTTCCATTAGGGAACGGCCGGTTTTCGGGTCGATCAGCTCAGGAAACTCTTTCAAGGTCTCCACTACCTCGCCGGCACGCTCACCACAAGCGGCTATAATAATAATATCCGCATCAGCGTACCTGGAAGTTATTTGCTGCAGAACTGTTTTGCCGGCGCCAAAAGGGCCGGGAATGCAGTAAGTACCGCCCTTGGCCACGGGGATAAAAGTGTCGATGATTCTTAGTTTGGTAATCAGAGTTTCTTCCGGCTTCAAGCGCTCTGCATAATTCTTGATAGCCCTTTTTACAGGCCAGTTAAAAACCATCGTCAACCGGTGAAGGTCACCTTTTTCATCTCTCGCTTCAGCCAGCACATCATTAATGGTATACTTCCCTGCAGCAACCATGCTCTCTATAGTTAGAACACCCTGAAGCTGAAAGGGAACCATTATCCAGTGGTTAAAAATACCCTCTTTAACAAATCCGACCTGCTCGCCGGATTCCAACCTGGCACCGACCTCCACCGTCGGGCTAAACTCCCACTCTTTTTTGTCATCGAGAGCCGCCAGATAGACACCGCGTTCTAAAAAGAAGCCGCACTGTTCCGCCAGTTCGGGTAAGGGGTTCTGCAATCCATCATATATCTGCCCCAATAAACCGGGCCCCAACTGCACACTGAGCAATTCACCGGTGAATTCAACCGTTTCCCCTACACTTATACCCGAAGTCATTTCAAAAACCTGGAGGTCGGCCACGTTTCCCTTAATACGGATGACCTCTGATTTTAATTTCTTATCCCCGGTATTGATGTAACAGACTTCGTTCATCGTGGCTTCGCCGGCATATTCCACAGATACCATATTTCC
>CAYGHB010000292.1:0-2634 GCA_964349375.1 uncultured Syntrophomonadaceae bacterium
GATTATGACCCTGATGGCGGCAATAATGCCCAGTGGAGCTGGCTTTTAGCTATTCTTTACTGGTTTGGAGACTGGTAGCCTGCAGTGCTTGTGATATAATTTAATAGATGTTATAGATCGAAAGGTGTTATTTATCCGATGAAAAGAGTCCATTTTTTATTTCTAATCATTCTGTTAACCCTGCTATTTTTTGTGATTGGGATCACCGCCGGCGCAGTATACCCGCCGGAAGTGCTCTTTGGCCAAGGCAGCAAGAACCATGTTACGGATGATAATAATGAAGATGCTTTTGATGAGCCGGTTGAAGAGCTAGATGAGCCGGATTTAAGAACGGTTAAGTTGATTGCTGCAGGTAATATATTTCCCCATACGCCCCAAATCGAACAGGCCCATATCGGCGATGGAGCCTATGACTTTTCTCCGAGTTTTGAATTCATTGCACCGCTCTTTAAAAAAGGCGATATTGTGGTAGCCGATCTCGAGACTTCCCAGGCCGGCCCCGATATCTCATTTGCAGGCACTCGCGGCTATACCGGGTTCCCCCTTTTCAACTCCCCCCAGGAGCTTTCAGTTGCTTTGCATGATGCCGGGGTTGACCTGATGACCCTCGGTAACAACCATGCCCTTGACCGCGGCTACGAAGGCCTGCTGATTACTCTCGACCACTTACAGAGCATCGGGGTAAAAACCTTTGGCGCCTATAAAAGCCAGGAGGATCGAGATAAAATTCTGATTGTTGAGCATGACGGCATTAATATTGCTTTTATCGGTTACACCTTCAGTACCAATGGCATACCGGTTCCTGAAGGACACGCTTACTGCGTCAACTTTGCTCCCGGTTTTATCGATTTAACAGAGGTTATTGCCGACATCAAAAAAGCCCGGGATAAAGGCGCTGATCTTGTTGCTGTTTTTCCCCACTGGGGTGATGATGAATACAACCAGGAACCGCAACCACAGCGCCTGCGTGAAGTTGCCGCAGAGCTGGCTGAAGCCGGAGCCGATTTAATCATCGGTGGCCACCCTAAGTTTGTCCAGCCGCTGGAATGGTTTTTTAACAAGCTTCCTGATGGCTCGGAAAGAGCTACCCTGACTATCTATTCCCAGGGGACCTTACTATCCAACCAGCATTACCCGGCCAATGTTTCGCCCCGGGTTGAGTACCATCTGCTGTTGGACATCGAATTGAGTAAAAATATGTACAGTGGCGAAGCATGGATCAGTAAAGTTGACTATGAAATAACCTGGATTCACCGACTATGGCGCCACCGTATCCTCCCTCTGTCTGCTGTTTTTTCCGGCATACCTGACGATTACAACCTCAGTGACGGTAAAGTTGAAGAACTGAAAATTTGGCACGAGCGGACCATTGAAGCTGCCGAAGCATACGGATACAGTGAAGGTAAAATAAAAGCGATGGCTTTGGCCGATAATCTTTATGAAAAAGCTTACAAAACCGATTAAATCTGTAATAAACGGTAAAGGAGGGTGCTTTCTCAATTGAAAATAGGTGTTTTTACCGACAGTTACCGTCCCTATACCAGTGGAGTTGTCAGATCGATCGATATATTTACCAGGGAATTTACCCGGCGCGGCCATGAAGTCTATATTTTTGGCCCCGATTACCCCCTTTCTCATCCACCCAAAGAAGATAAAGTATTTCGTTTTGTTGCTTTACCTGCGCCAACGATGCCTGAGTTTTCTATACCGCTGCCAATCTCCGCCAAGTTTCGCCCGACTATCAATAAAATTGGTCTGGATATCATCCATGTCCATACCCCGTTTATTTTAGGCAGCCTGGGCGCCAGAGCAGCCAGGCGCCACCGCCTGCCTCTGGTCTTTACTTTTCACACCTTGTATGATCAATATGTTCATTACGTACCCTTTGTTAAGGATGCATCGCGCCAGATTGTGCAGTTGATTTGCCGCGATTTTTGCAACCGTTGCAATATGGTTATAGCCCCATCACAGCTGGTGGTTAATTACCTGCGCCGTATAGGCGTTGAATCCCAGATTGCCAATATCCCGACCGGTATTGAGCTGGAAGAGTTTACAGACTTAAATCCGCTCTGGCTTAAAGAAAATTACGGTATCAGCGATGACCAAACGGTGCTCCTTTTTGTCGGCCGCCTTGGTAAAGAGAAAAATATCATCTTTCTACTCAAATCATTTAAGGAAATAAACCGCTTTCACCCGGAAACACACCTGGTCTTGGTTGGCAAAGGACCTCAGGAAGAGGCCCTGAGAAGCTTTTGCCGGTCTAATGGCCTTAATGGTTCTGTCACTTTCACCGGGGTGCTGCCGCGACAGCAGATCGTTCACTGCTATGCCAGCGCCGATCTCTTTGTTTTTCCTTCAGTGACAGAAACTCAGGGGTTGGTGATCGGCGAAGCCAAAGCTGCCGGTTTGCCCGTGGTTGCCGTGCGCGCATTCGGACCGGCTGAAATTGTTGCCCACGGAGTAGATGGACTTTTAACCGAACCAACAATTAGTTCTTTTACTGATGCTGTCTTAAAACTGCTTGCCAATCCGCAGCAGCGAAAGCAGATGAGTGAGGTAGCTTTTAATAATGCCAAGTCTATCTCTTCAGCGCGGTGTGCCGAAGAGATGCTTGAGATCTACGAGGATTTAATT
>CAYGHB010000293.1:0-2633 GCA_964349375.1 uncultured Syntrophomonadaceae bacterium
TTATAGGCCAGGTTGTAGAGCCGCGCGCCGATCCCTGCGTGATAGGCCAAAAAACCCATCCAGATAAACATGGGGATGACACTTAGTGAATAGTTGGCAAATGCCGAAAAAAACTCTGTTGATACGAGGGCAAAGGCAGTCGATAGTTTGGTCAGGTAAGCAAAGCCGACAAAACCGACCAAAGCCATGGCATAGGCAATCGGCATCTTCAAAGCAATCAGCAAAAAAAAGATAATAATCCCGATCAAACCGGTAGTCATGGGATTCATTTTGCCTCACCCCCACCCACCTGTTTAAGCAGGCTTAAGAGAACTGTCATGGCCAGCATTAAAAACCCTGCCGCCACCAGGTAGATAAAGGGATAAAAGGGCAGCCGGATGGTTGAGGATACAACCCCGCTCGCCGCGAGACGCGACCCGTAGGCAAAAATGTTATAGGCTGTGAAAAGGAGAAACACCATGGCCGGCAAGTCGACCGCCAATTCAGTAAAGCGCTGCCATGAAGGCGGCAGTTTATCGGTTAAAAAACTAATTGCAATATGACTGTTTTCCAAAGCACAGCGGGCCAGGGCCAGCCCGACAACGGCAGCCGTCAGAAAGCCTACTAACTCGTAAGTGCCTAAAATCGGGCGGTTGAACAAAACCCTCCCCAGGATGTTAGCCACAACCAGGGAAGCTGTGGCAGCCAGGATAACCCCCGCCAGCAAATCCATCAGGCGGCTTATTTTAACTATTACTGCTTCAAAATGCTGCATTGCCCACACCCTTCATCAATCTAACCGGCTTTTACCACTGCTGCTCTAGCGGGTAAAAGCCGGCCCAGAACTTGTTAACTGGCGCAGTTCTAATCAGTACTGTTCGGCAAGCCTCTTGACCGTTGATAAGATCTCTTCTCCGGGAAATCCGAGCTGATCCATGCGCATTACAAAATCCTCCTGGATCGGCTCCACCAGGCTGATCCAGCGGGCCATCTCTTCAGGCGTCAGCTCGATCACTTCCTGGCCGGTTTCCTCAACAGCCCACTCTAGAGCCTTTTCATTCTGGGCATCCCAGAGCCCGGCAGCAACCTCTTCAAAAAAGCGTTCGTTTACAGCCGTAATTATTTCCTGTAAATCGGCAGGCAGCGCCTCCCACTTCTGTTTGTTCATAGTCACAAAAAAGACCGCGTTATAGAGAAAGGGCGTCCTGGTCAGGTAATCGGTAACCTCGGCGTGGCGCCAACCCTGCAGCACCTCCACCGGCGCCAGGTTTCCTTCAACCAGTCCGCGGGCCAGGGCTTCATAGGCCTCCGGCTGGGGCATCGCCTCAGGTACAGCACCTAAAAGAGCAAGCGTATCGGCGCTTAAACCGGCAGCCCGGATCTTCATCCCTTTTAAATCTTCTAAGTTTCTGACCGGCCTGGTGGTAAAAAGATCACCCGGTCCCGTTGCCAGCACATACATCAGCTTCGTATCCTGGACTTCGTCGGGCTCAAGAGATTTGATCCCTTCCCAGGCAACCTTGCTGGCGGAGTAAGAGGTTTCATAGATCACTCCCGGCAGTTCGAAAGCTTCCAAAACCGGGAATCGCCCCCTGGTATAGAAAAATGCCGAAAGGCCAAAGTCAGCAATGCCGGAAATGACCCCTTCGTAGATATCGGGCGCCTTAATCAGCGTTTCCCCGGGGTAGCTGATAATTTTTACTCTGCCTCCGCTGGCTTCGTCAAGGGCGGCAATCCAGGGCTGAATCAGCTCTGTTTCCGCGGCGTGCCCGGCGGGGAAAAAGTGGGCCAGCGTAAATTCGTAAACCTCATCAGCGGCAGCAACACTTTCTTCTGTTTCCTGAGGATCGGCATCGTCAGCCTGACCGGCCAGACCACAGCCAACCGCAAGGATCATTAATAAAACAAGCCCTAACAACAAAAACTTCTTCATCTTCATCCTCCTTGGGGGAACTTCATTCCTCAAATTAAAATTAATATAACAAAATTAAATAAAAAGCAAAATAATATTTTACATCCAACCTGACCACACAACCTCAAAAAAATCCGAAAAAACATCTAAATCGACCACTGCAAGTCCATGTTATCTAAATCGACTTCTCACTAAGTACCGTTATCTAAATCGACCACTTGCAAGGGTTTAAGCTTATTTCGACATGTTCCCACGAAGCAAAAATACCACATTTTTCATACCCCTATTTTCAAACGAAAAAATATACAAACCGCTTGAATACAGGGCTTTCCAGACCCCTACTCTTTCACCCTTGTTATCAATACCACGCACTCAACGTGTGATAGGGGGGCTAAAGGCAAAGCGCCGGAATAGATGTCAAAACCCTACTTGCAAACCCGCTCAAAGGCCTAAAATAGCCACTTCTTTGATTTTTAAATACTTCTTTTCTTCTTTGAACACCATGAATTACAGCCATTCGGTCGAGAGAATAATGTTGATGTCATATCCAAATTAATAGTGTATTACCTTTGGACGGGTTTTCCAATCGCTAAGATCAATAGTCCAATATTTTGCCCATTCCTTCATTTCCCCATATTCCGTGTGATTAGAATTCTGTATGATTTCACGGAAGTTCACAAATCCTCCGACACCGCCCACATCCTCAGGTGGTGTTTGACCACTTGCTTCCAACAAGTAGGGT
>CAYGHB010000294.1:0-2631 GCA_964349375.1 uncultured Syntrophomonadaceae bacterium
TATTTAGCGAGATTGCAGCATGGTCTTTTGTGTAACCGTTGCCGACAATCATGGTTACATCCTTACCCACGCCCTCGGCGCCGAGAGCAGCGGCGGTGAAACTGGTTGCCATGCTGAAATAGTAGACAATCCCGCCATCTCGGGTGGCAAGAATTGAGGATAGTTCGGTATTGGGGATATTGACACAGTTGATGGTTATATCGGCCATTGCCCCACCGGTGGTTTCTTCAACCTTGTGCATGATATCAATGGCGTCAGAGGCATCGGCCATCAGAACATGATCGCAGTAACCGGTCGATTCGGCCCGCTTTTTACTCGCTTCACGCGGGGCAATCCCGATCACCTGGCCGGTTACACCGGCTCTTTTCTTCGCTTCGAAGAGGCAGAGCAGACCCGATTTCCCTCCGGCCCCGATGATCACCACTTTGTCGCCAGGCCGGACCAGTTTGGCTGTCTGGGCGGCTGCCCCGGCTACATCCAGCACCGCCAGTGAAAGTGTCTGGGGCAAGTCGGCGGGCAACACGGCGTAAATCCCACTCTCGAACAAAATGGCCTGACCGTCAATCTCCACCTGGTCAATATCTTTGTGGATCTTCTTTATTTTATCAATCCTCAGCGGTGTCAGGGAGAGTGAAACCAGCGTCGCCAGGCGATCTCCCACCTTAAGCAGCGCCTTACCTTTCCAGTTGGAGCCGATCTGTGCCACTTTGCCGATCAGCATACCGCCGGATCCGGTAACCGGATTATGGTGCTTGCCTCTTTTGGCCACGATGCCGGTCATCATCTCTGCAATACGGGCCTCGTCGCCACCAGCTTCTTCTTCAATCTGGGTGAAGCTGGCCGAGTCGATGTTAAGAACTTCGACATCAATTAAAACCTCATTGTCGTAAATCTCCATCTCGTTGTCGATCTGCCAGGCCGGCTGGGGCAAAAGGCCTTTCGGTTCAATTACCCGGTGAGTCCCATAGGGGCATCCTTTGCGCATAGTCCTTACCTCCGTTATGGTTATTTATTTTATATTTTCATGTTCTTTAGAAACCAGAGCATTTGAACTGTAGAACGCACCCGATTTTACTCATCTGCTTTTCGTTTAACTTATTCTTCAAAAACCCCCTAATTCCTTTGCTTTTTGCAGCGATTTTGTCTGCCAGGTAGGATAATTTTATTTTGCGCCGAATATACTTAATGTATACCAAACTGATGTTTAAGGCGGGGTGGTCGGATGAAAGATCTTGCTGCACTATTGAAAGAATGGCGGGTAGACCCGGCCTTCATGAAAAATATAACCCGTTGGGAGGTTATTCCCGAAAGTGAAGGCCGCCTTGCTGATATTCCGGAACATCTGGATCCGGCCCTGGTAAAAGCGCTGCAGAAGCGGGGCATCGATCGACTCTACAGCCACCAGGCCGAGGCAATCGAGGCTATTTCGTCCGGCAATAATACGGTGATCGTAACCCCCACTGCTTCTGGAAAAACCCTTTGCTACAACCTGCCGGTGGTAAGCTCAATTATTAAAGACCCCACCAGCAGGGGCCTCTATCTCTTTCCCACCAAGGCGCTCTCCCAGGACCAGGTAGCGGAACTGCGCGACCTGACCGCCGGGCTGGAAACGGCGCTAACGACTTACACCTACGACGGCGATACCGAACCGGGGTTGCGTCAGTTAATCCGCAAAAGCGGCCATATTGTTGTCACTAACCCCGATATGCTACATTCGGGAATCCTGCCCCACCACACCAAGTGGACTCATCTGTTCCATAACCTCAAATACATTGTGATCGACGAGATGCACCAGTACCGCGGAGTTTTCGGCTGTCATGTGGCCAACGTGATCCGCCGTTTGAAAAGGATCTGCAACTTTTACGGCGCAGACCCGCGCTTTATCCTCTGTTCGGCAACAATCGCCAACCCCGGTGAACTGGCCGAGATTTTGATTGAGGATCAGGTAACGGTTATCGCTGATAATGGATCTCCGCGGGCTGAAAAACACTTTATCCTTTACAACCCGCCACTGGTCAATCCCGATCTCGGTATCAGGCGCAGCTCTCTGCTTGAAACGAGACAGCTGGCCGGAGCCCTGTTGGCAGAAAATATCCAGACTATTGTCTTTACCCGCAGCCGAATCGCCGTCGAAGTACTGTTGACCTACCTGCGCCAGCTAAAAAAAATTAGGCCGGGTGAGGAGAGCGCTATCCGCGGCTACCGCGGCGGGTACCTGCCCCATGAGCGGCGGGCGATCGAATCGGGCCTGCGCAGCGGACAAATCAGGGGCGTGGTTTGTACCAACGCCCTGGAACTGGGCATTGATATCGGGGCCCTGGATGCCTGCATTATGACCGGCTATCCCGGCACCATCGCCAGCGCCTGGCAGCAGGCCGGGCGAGCCGGCAGGCGCAGCGGAGTATCGCTGGCCGTGCTGGTAGCCAACAGCGAACCGCTAAATCAGTTTATCGTCACCAACCCCGACTACTTTTTTGGCCGGAGCCCCGAGCGGGCGGTGGCCGATCCCGACAACCCGGTAATCCTCGCCAACCATGTCCGCTGTGCCGCTTTTGAGCTTCCTTTTCGCGATCAAGCGCCCTTCGGAAAAATTGACGTTACCGAAGTACTGAACTTCCTGGTTGAAGATAA
>CAYGHB010000295.1:0-2624 GCA_964349375.1 uncultured Syntrophomonadaceae bacterium
TTCCGGATAAGGAAGATACCAGTTGCGGCGGGTGTAACCGACCTTGTTTTCTGTACAACCCTTTTCGTTACCTTTTCCGGGATTACAAAACTCGGCTTCAAAGCGGTAATGAAGCATGAAGCGGACAAAGTGTTCGCATAAGACCCTTTGGCCGTTTTTGCCGATACTGACCACAGCAGCCGAAAGGTTATCAAAACGCATTTTACGCGGTACACCACCGCTCATTTCAAAGATCAGGCGCAGGCCGTAGAGAAAGCAGAGGGCGTTCTCTCCGGGCAAGGGCACAGTGAAGCCTGTATTGCTGAAAGGATAGGCTGTTGTCAAAGAGCTGATTTCTTTAAATTCCCCGTCCCAGATCACATGGGTCATCCCAAAATCGATCTGGGCTTCACCTTTAGGGTGCTCTAATTCAAGGTATTGTTCTTCCTGACCGATTTTAAGTTCTTTTTTGCGTTCTGATACATAGGCCCTTACTGTTCTTTCTGAGCCGGCGAAACCGTGCTTTTCCCGAAGTCGTCTCCACATGGCTGTGGCTGGCCGGCGTTCTTTACGGGGCAATAGCTGGTCTTCTAAAATCCATACGTCTACTGTCTCAGAAAAGGATTCCATAACTGGTCTTCTGCGTTTCTGCTTGGGCCTTACATTTTTATTCCAGTCTTCATTTTTGGCATATTTGTTTGCTGTGCGCCAGTTGATGCCCATCGCTTGGCTGATCTTGTTAACACTAAAATCTTCTTTTTCATACAAGTGTTTGATATACTCTTGTTGGGGCATTGTTAACACCTCTTGTTTTCCCTCCTTGTTTTTGACGACTTAGAGGGTATTATTCAAGCTGGTGATGGCAATGCCTTCTTATCTGCCGAGTTATGTATTTTTAACTGCCGTTTTATGTATTTCTATTATGCCAAAAACAGATGTGATAGGTTTTCGAAATGCTTATCAGAAATGGTATGTCACCTAGGGTAGTATGTGCTGATCATGTTCAGGGCTTTAGGGATAAAACGAAACGGTGCTGCTGTACCCTCAGCTGGTTGACTGACCCTGCCAGGCAAAAGTCGTTGGACGGGCAGTAAAAAAAGCCATGAGCCAGCAGCCCCGGTGCGGCAGATAACCACGGGAATAGCTTTTAACAGATCAGACCAGGGGCTTACAGATATACCAGGCAGCCCTTGTATCTACATTGACCACTTTCACATCCGAAAAGCAGCTTTTCATTTCGGTAATGCAGTCTTTCATTTCCGGTTCGGCATTGCGGATGAAGTGAAAGTAGTCACCGCCTTCCAGCCATTCGATGAATGTGGTTAAAGGTGACCGCTTATCGTTATAATCGTAGATTACTACAAAATGCTTTGCAACACGGCTCATCTCGGCGTACATCAGTTTTCTTTCACCGGCCTTTAAACCATGCGCCACGTATGAGGCTAAGGCAATATCAAATCTTTTTTCTTCAAAGGGAAGGGTCTCGAGAACATTGGCCTGAAAAAACCTGATATTCTTATTTTCCGTCTTGCTCCTGGCAATCTCAAGCATCTTCCCGGCTGTGTCAATACCGGTTACCGCCAGCCCTTTCTCACTCATAACAGAACATAGCGCCCCGGTTCCGCAACCGATATCAATGATTGTTTTAAATGCAGTTAAATCAAACTCGTTCATAGCCCCGTTAATTACTTCGGTAAAACGCTTTTTCTGTATTTTGTAAAACAAGCTATAGACCGGCGCTATTAAGTTAAATAAAACGCTGCCTTTCTTTTCGACCAAAACCAAGCACCCCATTCTATAGTCAGGCGCACATTTTCAAGAAAGCTATTGTCTGGATTTTAAACCTGCTGCCGAACCTATAGGCTAATCTTCAGCCACAGTAAAAGTGTGGTTTATATCTATTAGTTTCGTCTATCCAGTTCCTCTAATATAAGCTTCATTACGCGAGCGGGGCTGTCATTTATGACAACTTTTGCCTGCTGATCATAAGCAGTCGGGGTGCGGTTTATAATGATCAGGGTATCGATATGTTCAAGCAGTTCTTTCGTCGGTGAAGCCAACATGTTCGTCCCGATGACCATGACCAGGTCGGCCCGGTTAGCCTCTTCGTGAGCTTTATAGTAGTCCGGTGGGAGCGGTTCGTCGGCAAAAGCCATATCTGGTTTTAAAGGTTCCCCGCATTTAGCACAAAGAGGCGCCAGCCCTTTTTCGATATCAGCCGCGATATCTTTGATCTCTACTTGCAGGTTGCAGCTAACACAACTGGCGCTTTTTAATGTACCATAGATTTCCAATACATTTTTTGAACCGGCCACTTGTTGCAATCCGTCAAAGTTTTTCGTAATAATCACCTTAATCAGGTCTCGCTTTTCCAGTTCGGCTAGCACGATGTGCGTTTCATTTGGCTTAGCCTGTTCAAGCATATTAAAATAAGGCGCACCGATCTCGTAAAAAGCATTCGGGTTCTCTTTATACCGCTGGATGGTGAAGTCATCCGGGTCAAGCATCGTCCATAAACCTCTGTCAGAGTAGCGAAAATCAGCAATTCCGCTTTCTTCTGATATACCTGCTCCGGTCAACACAACTGCGTAATGACTTTGCTCCAGCAACTTGACGACTTCCTTGATCTTTTCGTGCAGCAGCTC
>CAYGHB010000296.1:0-2601 GCA_964349375.1 uncultured Syntrophomonadaceae bacterium
ATTAGCTCTGCTACTATTGATCGCCTTTTGGCCGCCGAACGCAAAAGATTAAAGCTCAAAGGGCGAACCGGAACTAAACCTGGCAGCCTGCTCAAAAAAGCTATCCCTGTCAAAACTTTTGCTGATTGGAATGATACCCGGCCTGGCTTCATCGAAATTGATTTAGTTGCCCATGACGGTGGAAATTCCAAAGGAGATTTCGCCCAAACTTTAAACGCAGTTGATGTCGCCACTGGTTGGACTCAAACCCGAGCCGTTAAAAACAAAGCTCAACGATGGGTCTTTGAAGCGTTACAGATTATTTCTGATGCTTTCCCCTTTCCCATCTTGGGCATCGACTCCGACAATGGAGCTGAGTTCATTAATCACCACCTTGTCCGCTACTGCGATAAAAACCAGATTACTTTTACTCGTTCAAGGCCTTATCGCAAAAATGACAGCTGTCATATCGAACAAAAAAATTGGTCCGTAGTGCGAAAAGCTGTTGGCTACCTACGCTATGACTGTGATGAACAGCTTGATTTACTAAATGAACTCTATGAATATCTCAGTCCCTATACTAACTACTTCCAACCTGTTCTAAAACTCGTTAAAAAGGAAAGAATAGGCGCCAAGGTGAAGAAAACCTATGACCTGGCTCAAACCCCCTATCAGAGGTTCCAGTCCGAGCCCGATTTGACTGAAAAACAAAAAGTCTCGCTAAAGCTGAACTATGATATGCTAAACCCGGTAGCATTAAAAAGAAATATTTGCATCTTACAGGAGAAACTGCTCCACTCAGCGGTCACTAACACCATCCAGCCTAATGAATCTCAAAGGAGTTTTCTAAACTATGAGTACATTTCTTTTTGATGCAACGATACCTCTTTCGAGTACTTTTAATTTTGATGCAACGGGCCCCTATCATGTTAAATGCAGTAAAGAAATGGCCGATAACTCGCCTTCAAAAAGTGACCTGAAAGATGCTCTGCTGATTGCCAAACTGGTCCTAGACGGTAATTATTTCAAAATGTATTTGCCCGAAGGCATCTACCGCGACCTAAGAAACCTGACCCGGGAACGCTACCAGCTACGTAAAAAACTAAACAACAGCAAAAACAGGCTGATCGCACAATTAGACAGCTATTTTCCTGAGATATATAAAGTATTTAAAGATCCGCTGGGTAAAACAGCAGTATATATTTTAGAGCACCACCCCTTTCCGCGAGACATTGCAACTCTCAGTTTAGAAGAGCTTCTTACTGCCATTAAGGGAGCTTCTAAAAGCAGGTTTGGTTTAAAGAAAGCCCTTGAGCTCAAAAAAGCAGCAAATGACTCAGTGGGAATTAACGAAGGCTTAGCCAGCGCTCGTTATCGTATAAAATCCTGTCTTACAGAAATAGCCTTTTACAAAGCACAGTTATCATCACTTGAAGAACAGATGTTGCACTACCTCAACGGCACCGGCTTTAGCCGCAACCTTTTAAGCATTCCTGGAGTAGGAGTGGTAACAGCAGCACGATTTTTAGGAGAAGTAGGTGACATCTCAAGATTTGACTCGCCAGAGCAAATAATTAAGCTAGCTGGTCTAAACCTTAAAACAAACAGTTCCGGTCAAAGAAAGGGGAAGACAGCCATTACAAAAAGAGGCCGCTCTGAGCTACGTTCACTACTTTATCAATCAGCTCTTGTTATGGTCTGCAAAAACGACCAAATGATTAAATGCTATCAGCACTACCGGACACGAAGCACAAACCCGCTTAAGTCAAAGCAGGCATTGGTAATCATAATGAAAAAGCTGGTCCGTATTATCTATGCTTTAATGACCAAAGATGAGCTCTATGATCCTGCTGTTGTCTCAAGGGAAGATTTTGCGACAACAGCAGCCTAAAAAGTTAATAAACCTTGGGTGGGGCAGGCCGTATTCCTCCATTAGGGCGCAGACCCTGTTTTTAAGAATTGGCTCCCCACCCTCCTCCAACAGGCAGAACGAAGGAAGGTTAGGGCAAAAGACCCTGTGAGACATGATAGGTTAGCCGGAGGAGACGAAGGTGGGATACCGCCCAGGGGAAGGACATGGCTGTGGATATGCCGCTTATGTGGATTCTGATGGATAACTCTTTCAGAGTTACCCACAGAAACCACAACCGCTTGGACAACGCAAAAACCGCGTTGACCACATAACACACAGCCACCACTGCTGACTTTTGAAATTAAGAGAAATCAGCAGAAATTAGAAGCATGATGATAAAACAATGAGATAGGAGGATAATCAGGATGGAGTTTAAAGATAAGGTGATCTTGGTAACCGGCGCATCAAGCGGTATCGGTTTTGAAACCGCAAAATTGTTCGTGGAAAGAGGGGCGCGTGTTTTTATGAACGGCCGTGATACAGATAAGCTGAAAAAAGCGATCTCATCTATGAATAATTTGTCAGGTAAGACTGAAATGTTAGCGGGTGATGTTTCGGTGGTAGAGCAGTGTGCGGAAATGCTTGTAAAAGTGCAGAAAACTGCGGGCAAGCTCGATGTGCTGGTTAATGCCGCCGGAGTCTGGGTGGAAGGCAAAAGCGACCAGATGACCGAACAGCAGTGGGATGAAACAATGAATATTAATGCCAAG
>CAYGHB010000297.1:0-2548 GCA_964349375.1 uncultured Syntrophomonadaceae bacterium
AAACTTGATCTGGAGGCGGTCAAAAAAGACCTGGCCGCTGCAATGACCGACTCGCAGGAATGGTGGCCGGCCGATTACGGACACTATGGGGGATTGATGATCAGGATGGCCTGGCACAGCGCCGGCACATACCGGATGGGTGACGGACGCGGAGGCGCCGGTTCAGGCTCCCAGCGTTTAGCCCCCCTTAACAGCTGGCCTGACAACATCAACCTTGACAAAGCCCGGCGTTTACTATGGCCGATCAAGCAAAAATACGGAAAACAGATCTCCTGGGCCGATCTGATGATTCTGGCCGGAAACGTTGCCCTGGAGACAATGGGCTTTAAAACATTTGGTTTTGCCGGGGGCCGCGAGGATGTCTGGGAGCCGGAAGAAGATATCTACTGGGGCTCGGAAGATGAATGGCTCGGCGATAACCGTTATTCAGGGGAGCGGGACCTCGAAAACCCACTTGCTGCCGTGCAGATGGGCCTTATTTACGTTAACCCTGAAGGTCCGGGTGGTGAACCAAATATTCTCGCTTCAGCCAAAGATGTTCGCGAAACCTTTGCCCGCATGGCTATGAACGATGAAGAAACAGTCGCCCTGGTTGCCGGGGGCCACACTTTCGGCAGATGTCACGGCGCCGGCAGCGCTGAGCATGTCGGTCCGGAACCGGAATCTGCCCCCATCGAAGATCAGGGATTAGGCTGGAAAAACAGCATGGGCAGCGGCAAGGGTGAAGATACCATCTCGAGTGGAATTGATGGAGCCTGGACGCCGACCCCGACTAAGTGGGATAACAGTTACCTGGAGGTTCTCTTCAAATACGACTGGAACCTCGTCAAGAGCCCGGCCGGTGCCTGGCAGTGGGAGCCTGTCGATCCTGATGAAAAGGATTTAGCGCCGGGAGTCCAGGATCCCTCCAAGAGAGTAACCACTATTATGACCACCGCCGATCTGGCCCTCAAAATGGATCCGGCCTATAAAAAGATTGCCAGGCGTTACCTGGAAAACCCGGATGAGTTTGCCGATGCCTTTGCCCGCGCCTGGTTTAAACTGACCCACCGCGACATGGGCCCGCGGTCACGCTACTTGGGATCTGAGGTTCCGGAAGAAGAACTGATCTGGCAGGATCCGGTACCGCCGGTGGATCACGAACTGATTGGCGAAGCTGACATCGCCGCGCTGAAGAACAAGGTGATGGCCTCAGGGCTGGCAATTCCTGAACTTGTCTCTACAGCCTGGGCTTCCGCTTCCACTTTCCGCGGCTCAGACAAGCGCGGCGGAGCCAATGGGGCGAGGATTCGCCTGGCGCCGCAGAAAGATTGGCAGGTTAATGAACCGGAAAAACTGGAAAAAGTAATCAAAAAGCTGGAAGAAATCCAGGCAGATTTCAACAGCGCCCAGTCCGGGAAAAAGAAAATCTCCCTGGCCGACCTGATCGTTTTAGCCGGCTCTGCCGGGGTGGAAAAGGCGGCTAAAAATGCCGGCTTCGAGATCTCTGTGCCATTTGCCCCGGGGAGGACCGATGCTTCAGCGGAGCAAACCGATACTATTTCGTTCTCCGTCCTGGAACCGAAAGCAGACGGCTTCAGGAATTTCAGTAAGAAGAAGTATGCCGTTACAACCGAGGAGATGCTCATTGATCGGGCCCAGCTATTGGGCCTGACTGCCCCCGAAATGACCGTGCTGGTCGGCGGCATGAGGGTGCTGAATGCCAATTACAACAACGCACAGTACGGTGTCTTTACCAATAACCCGGAGAGCCTGACCAACGAATTTTTTATCAACCTGCTCGATATGGGTACCGTATGGAAACCTACTGCAGAGGATGAAGATCTTTTTGAAGGACGCGATCGTCAGACGGGTGAGTTAAAATGGACCGGCACCCGAGTCGACCTGCTCTTTGGATCTAATTCCGAGCTGCGGGCGCTGGCCGAAGTCTACGCAAGCGACGATGCTAAAGAGAAATTCGTTCATGATTTTATCAGCGCCTGGAACAAAGTGATGAACACCGATCGCTTTGATCTAAGCTGATCAGCGCATGCTTTATCACAGTCTAAGCTTGCTTCACGAAGAAACCCCTTTAAATAAAGGGGTTTCTTTTAATTAACCTTATCCAATTAATTGGCTAATCTACCATCTATTGATACAATGCACCGCCGCCGCTTCGGAAATCGTTAAAAGTAAGCAATCGTTAAAATTTGCACGCCCCTATTTGCCACAACACTTTTTGTATTTCAGCCCGCTCCCACAAGTGCAGCGGTCGTTCCTTCCGACTTTTGGCGCTGCCTTAAAGCTAAACGGTTCTTTTGGAAGAGGCTTCAGTTTCGGGCGTTCAAATTGCTCGAATATCTCATTTGGTGTGAAGCCATTGTTGTCATACATTCTTGTGTGATTATGAGCGTCCATCACCATCTGGAAAAAAACATTTGCCTCGTCCATACCTTTGTACTTATAACCAGCTCTGGTGAAATACTCGATTTCGTCTTTTGAGGCAACTCCGAACTGAATCATCTCGTGCAGATCAATGAGGTCGCCGTCCACGCCGTCAAGCCCCTCA
>CAYGHB010000298.1:0-2537 GCA_964349375.1 uncultured Syntrophomonadaceae bacterium
CTCCGTTATTATCGGAGAACCTCTGCAGCCTGCAAGCCGGGAAAGACCGGCTGGCGCTCAGTGTGATTATGGATATCGACAGGGAAGGAGAGTTGGCAGACGCCCGTTTTACGGCAAGTGTAATCAGGGTTACCGAGCGCCTGACTTACCAGCAGGTGGAAGCTTACTTAGTGGGAGAGCAGCCGCAACCGGCTTTCAAGGCTGGCGGCCTGACTCAAATGCTGGACCGGATGAAAGAGCTGGCCGGGATCTTACGCAAACGGCGCATGGGACGGGGAGCTCTCGATCTAAATCTACCTGAAGCGCGGATCAATGTTGATGATCAGGGCGTGCCGCTTTCTATCACCAAAAGGGCGATGGGACAGTCGGAATCGCTGATTGAGGAATTCATGGTCTACTGCAACGAGGCCGTTGCCGGTTATTTATTCAAACGTAAGCTACCCTGTGTTTACAGGGTTCACACTCTGCCGACGGTTGAAAAGCTGGCTGTTCTCAGAGAAACCCTCTCCATGATGGGCGTGAGCGCCCTGGCGAAGCAAAAAGTATTGAAACCTCAACATTTAGGTCAGCTGCTGGAGCAGACCAGGGGAGACAAGGCGGAGAGGCTGGTTCGTTACCTTGTTTTACGCTCTCTGCCACAAGCGCAGTATAGCGCTGTCAACGAGGGGCACTTTGGTTTGGCTTCGGCCTGCTACTGCCATTTTACTTCGCCAATCAGACGCTATCCCGACCTGGTTGTGCACCGGATTTTAAAGCAACAGTTGGCGCCCGGCGGGCTGAAAAGGGAGAAGATCAAAAGCCTGCAGGCTCGCCTGCCGGAGATTGCGCTGCATACATCAGAGCGGGAACGGGCAGCAGTTGAAGCGGAAAGAGCCAGCATAGAGATGAAGAAAGCTCAGTACATGGAGCAGAAGATCGGTGAGGTTTTCAGCGGGATTATCAACGGTGTCACTAATTTCGGCCTCTTTGTGGAGCTTGATAACACGGTGGAAGGTTTGATCCCGATCGGCGAACTGAAAGATGATTATTACTTCTATAATGAAAAGGCGGCTTCCCTCACCGGTGAGCGGAACCGCAAGAGCTACCGTCTTGGCGACCAGATTGATATTGTTGTCAGGGGAGTTGACCGGGAAGAAGGCAAGGTCTCATTTGCCCCGGCAGAATAAATTAGAAAATGTAGAGTTGAGGAGGAGATAATGATGGATTTATACCAGGTTTTGCAGGATAGACGCAGTATTCGCAAGTATAAATCTGATCCGGTTCCGGCTGAGAAGCTGGAACGAATCCTGGAGGCAGCCCGCATTGCACCCTCCTGGAGCAACCTGCAGTGCTGGCGTTTTATCGTAGTGGAAGACGAAACTGTTAAGCGAGCCCTGGCGGAAAGTATGCCTGCCAACAACCCTGCCCGCAAGGCGGTTGGCGAAACTGCGCCGCTGGTGCTGGTGATTTGTGCCGATCCGGCCGAGTCGGGAGACCAGGACGACAAGGACTATTACCTGCTTGATGCCGGCCTGGCTATGCAGCAGCTGATGCTGGCTGCCCATGCCGAGGGGCTTGGCACCTGTTGGGTAGCCTGGTTTGACGAGGCCCAGGCCAGGAAAGCCTGCCTGGTGCCCGAACAATACCGGGTCGTGGCCCTTACGCCACTCGGCTTTCCGGACGTCAGTCCCTCAGCCCGCCCCCGCAAAGACCTGAACGAAATCGCTTTCAGCGAAAAATGGGGCACCCCCCTTAAATTCTAAAAACCGTGACAAGGGGACGGGGACTTTGACACATTTTTTGCCGATCAAAGAAAACAAAAAAAATATCTAATTCGAAAACCGTGTCAAAGTCCCCGTCCCCTTGTCACGGTTTTAATGGAGTATGGAACAGTGGATAAAGTAATCAGCACCAATCGCAAGGCGAGGCACGATTACCATATCGAAGAATCGTACGAGGCCGGCATTGTCCTCACCGGCACCGAAGTTAAATCTGTCCGCAACGCACGGGTTAATTTGAAAGATAGTTTTGCTAAAGTTGAAGGAAATGAACTTTTCCTGTATAATATGCATATAAGCCCCTACGAGCAGGGTAACCGCTTTAATCACGATCCGCTCAGGGTCAGAAAAATGCTGATGCATAAGATTGAGATTAGTAGGCTGACCGGAAAAATTAAGGAAAAGGGCTATGCCCTGATTCCCCTGAAAATATACCTGATCAGGGGACGGGTTAAAGTAGAGCTTGGCTTGGGCCGCGGTAAAAAGATGTACGATAAACGGCGCGATATCGCTGAAAAGGACAGCAAGCGCGAGATGGAAAGAGTTTTCAGGGATAAACAGCGTACTGAATAAAATGATATTAAAGATTGGGGGCGTAAGGATTCGACGGGGGTTTTTGAAGCAGGAGCTGCAGGTCCAGGACCGTGCCCTGGTAAAAAACATGGAAACGGCTATAAACGCCAAACCGAATTACGCACTCGCTGCTTAAACAAAAGTAGCGCATCCCTCCTTTCCCCGGCCGGGGGAAAGATCAGGGGTGTCACTAATCCGGCCTACTGT
>CAYGHB010000299.1:0-2529 GCA_964349375.1 uncultured Syntrophomonadaceae bacterium
CACATTCAGCGAAATTAGTGAAAGTGAGGTGGAAGTCGAGCGTCTACTCGACAAATAGAATGATAAACTTACCGGAATTGAAGCTTGGCATAATTGCTGTTAGCAGGGATTGTTTTCCCCTGACTTTAAGTGAACAAAGAAGAAAAGCCGTAGTAGAGGCCTGCGCTATAAAAGGCCTTGCCATCAGGGAAATTACTACTGTAATCGAAAAAGAACAGGACTTGTCTTCCGCGTTCCGGGAATTTGAAGAAAAAGAGGTCAATGCCCTGGTAATTTACATCGGCAATTTCGGTCCTGAAGGACCGGAAACCCTCTTGGCCCAAAAATTCAATGGTCCGACTATGTTCGCTGCTGCGGCTGAAGAAAGCAAGAGCACACTCAGCAAAGACCGTGGTGATGCTTATTGTGGCATGCTCAATGCATCATACAACCTGGCCTTGCGCAAAGTTAGAGCTTATATTCCTCACTACCCGGTAGGAACCGCGGAAGAAATAGCAGACATGGTGGCTGATTTTTCTGCTGTGGCGAGGACGATGATTGCTTTGAAGAAATTAAAGATTATCAGTTTTGGACCCAGACCTTACGATTTTCTGGCCTGCAATGCGCCGATTAAGCCCCTATACGATCTTGGAGTAGAGATCATGGAAAATTCCGAACTTGATCTTTTCGACAGCTTTAACAAACACGAAGGCGACTTGCGAATTCCAGCTGTCCTGAAAGAGATGGAAAAAGAACTGGGCAGCAATAACAAGTACGCCGGCATTCTTCCCAAGCTTGCCCGGTATGAACTAACCCTGCAGGATTGGATGGAAAACAATCTGGGAAATTCAGAGTATGCCGTTTTTGCCAATAAGTGCTGGCCGGCTTTTCAAACCCAATTTGGATTTGTACCCTGTTACGTTAATTCCCGGTTTGCTTCCAGGGGTATTCCAATCGCCTGTGAAACAGATATTTATGGTGCTTTAAGCGAATATATAGTGACAGCTGCTACGGAGTTGCCGGCCACACTTCTGGACATTAACAATACCGTTCCCCAGGATTTGTATGAAGAAAACTCCCCGGTAACCGCTGGTTACAAACCGAATGAGCTCTTTATGGGATTTCACTGTGGTAATACTCCCAGCTGTTTCATGAAAAACTATGATATGAAATACCAGCTAATTATGCATCGACTTCTGGAACCCGATCAAAACCCAACCATCACCAGGGGCACTCTTGAAGGTAGAATCAGACCGGGTGAAATAACAATCTTCAGACTGCAGGGAACTGCCGACTGTCAGTTGAGAAGCTATATAGCCCAGGGTGAAGTGCTGGACATGGAACACGCGTCTTTCGGAGGAACCGGTG
The DNA here is from genome assembly GCA_964349375.1 of uncultured Syntrophomonadaceae bacterium. Taxonomy (GTDB): domain Bacteria; phylum Bacillota; class Dethiobacteria; order DTU022; family DTU022; genus UBA993. Next base: position 1,348 of record CAYGHB010000299.1, read on the forward strand.
TCTTTGCCATCAGTGAAATGCCCAGGTTTTACCGCTACGTGCTGATTGGCAAAAATTATCCGCATCATACTGCGGTGGCATTCAAACATGCCGGCAAATTTCTCTTTGCGATCATGAAGATGCTTGGTGTAGATGAAGTTGATTTTAACCGCCCGCCAACGATGCTTTACGATAATGAAAACCCTTTCAGCATTTATTTGGAGGAAGTACATTCGGAATAGGGTTTAATCCACTGACTGGACCAATACAGATACAGATTAGTAAAGATGATCTTGCCGAAGCGCTAGGGTTGCTGAAAGACATTTAAATTTGTGGATACCAAAGGCAAAGAATATCTAAAGCTAAAGAGAAATTTGATGAGATAAGCTGACCCACCCTTGAGGCAAGGTGCGAGGATTTAACGAGAGGAGCCAGAGCCTGAAGCGAATCTGCCACCCGACGCCTCTCTATTTGCTGAAGCACACCATGCCCGAACATGTAGGGGTGGGTTTCACCGATCAGGGAAAGCATCGCGGTTGAATCGACATAAGAAGTAGCCAGACCTACCGACAGGTTCAGGGCGCCGGTGCCGATAGAAGTAAAGACGGCGGCCGGGCGGCTGATAACCCTGTAATAACCGTCCGCCATGTGTGCGACGTTTTGTTCATGCCTGACCATGAAGAGCGGCTCGCCATGAAACAATTTATTATGAAAGAAGAGATTGAACGGCTTGAAAAAAAGCTTCTCTCAATCAGCCGCCGGACACATTCTCACCAGCGATAGCGAAGGCAACCTCTGGATCTTCGTGGCTTTCTCAAAGACTAAATAAGCAGGAATCTAAAACAGCCGCAAAAGTTTGCAAGTCGAATTTCGCCGAACTTTTGTTCCCTAAGACTATCTTTTATCTCAAATAAAGCAATAGGATCGTCAAATGATTTGCGGGGTCGTTCTGTCTGGCTGTGTAAACATGGGGATGTTCCACCAGAAAAAGATATCATTGATTTTTCGGGTGTATTTTAACGTATGAGCAAAATTTTGAAATCGATATGCTTTATTTTACTTGATTTAACCCAGGTCAAGCAGGATTACTTTCTTTTCTAATCTTGGCACCTTAATTTCTGAAAAAAATAGATATTAGGTGAAAAAGATACTATAAATAACACTTTTTCAGGTATTATAACATGATTGCTTCGTTGATTTAGG
>CAYGHB010000300.1:0-2519 GCA_964349375.1 uncultured Syntrophomonadaceae bacterium
GCCGCAATGCGGTCAGCGCCAACCACAATCAAATCGATCTTGCCCAGCGCCATCAGGTGACCGGCAGCATTGTCGGTGATCAGGGTGGCCGCAATCCCTTCATGGAACAGTTCAAAGGCGGTCAGCCGCGCTCCCTGGAGCAGGGGACGTGTTTCATCTACATAGACATGGATCTGCTTACCCTGTTCAAAAGCAGCCCTGATTACGCCAAGCGCTGTTCCATAACCGCCGGTAGCCAGGGCCCCGGCATTGCAATGGGTCAAAATGTTGGCCTGCTGCGGGACCAGCTTGGCGCCATAGTGTCCGATTTGCCGGTTATTGCTTACATCCTCAGCATAAATTTCCAGGGCCTCGTCTTCCAGCCGGCTTACAAGTTCATCAGCCGCTAACGCGCTGCCGGCTACAGCCAGGCGGAGTATCCGCCCAACACCCCAGGCCAGGTTAACTGCCGTTGGCCGTGCCTTGATCAGTTCGGCGCCGGCCAGTTCTAATTTTTCGATCATCTTTTCGGTGCTCAGGCCTGCCTGCAGAGCCACCGCTGCTTCAATCACCAGGCCGAAAGCAGCGCTGATCCCAATTGCCGGCGCACCGCGTACGGTCATCTCTTTAATCGAGTCTATCACATCAGGGCAGGAACGGCAGATCCGGTATTCAATTCGCCCCGGCAGGTAGCGCTGATCGATTAAGTATAGATTGTGGTTTTTCCAGTACAGTGTTGGTAAATCTTTTTCCCTGGTCATCTCAACCCTCAAAACTTCCCTAAACTTTAAAATTAACTCCCGCCTCTTTGCAGCGGCAACTGTGCTCTGCTTTAATTTCTAATAAACTGGAGGCCAAGAGCTGATCTAAATGTGGTTTGCCTCTTTCCATCTCTTCTAAAACCTCTTCATGAGTCAGCGGAGTAGTCGAAATTCCGGCAGCATAGTTAGTCGGCAGGGCAATCGTGGCATAGCAAAGCCCCGCTTCCCTGGCCAAAACCACTTCCGGTACATTGGTCATCCCCACCAGATCGCCGCCCCACTGTTCCATCATCTTGATCTCAGCCGGGGTTTCGAAGCGCGGCCCTTCGGCACAGATATAGCAACCGCCGTCAATGACCTCCTGGCCCAGCTTTTTGCCGGCCCGTAAAACTGCCTCCCGCACTTCACCGCAGTAGGGCTCCGAAAAATCGGTGTGCACCACAAAACCTTCCTCGCCTTCGTAGAAAGTAGGCACCCGGTTTTTTGTAAAGTCGATAAACTGGTCGATAACCACCCTGCTGCCCGGCGGCATCACTTTACGCAGCGTTCCTACGGCAGCGGTAGCAATTACCGCATTTACCTCAAGTTTCCTTAGCGCAGTAATATTTGCCCGGTAATTTACCAGGTGCGGCGGCACTGAATGCCCTCCGCCGTGTCTTGCCATAAAAAAGACCGTTCTGCCCTGGTACTCCCCCTGGTTCATTTTAACTGTGCCAAACCTTGTATCGACGATGATCTCTTTCTCGTTTTCCAGCAGAGACTGGTTATAGACACCCGTTCCACCGATAATCGCCACCTTGATATCCGCCATCCGATAACCTCCTGAACCTGTCATTTATGTTGCAGTATCACTTTAAATTATCTTCTCCAGTTTGATAAAAAATTCCTGCCCTCATATTGTTGACGCCAATTATAAAATGGGCTATACTGTTAATGCTTCGGAAGCGGTTAACGTTTGCCGACGTAGCTCAACGGTAGAGCAGCTGATTTGTAATCAGCAGGTTGGGGGTTCGATTCCCTTCGTCGGCTCCACCGAAAGACGTGGAGAGGTACCCAAGTTGGCCAAAGGGGGCAGACTGTAAATCTGCTGGCAGCGCCTTCACTGGTTCGAATCCAGTCCTCTCCACCAGATACGGGCCATTAGCTCAGTTGGTAGAGCACCTGACTTTTAATCAGGGTGTCCCAGGTTCGAGCCCTGGATGGCTCACCAAAAAAAGAAACGACAGGACTCAAGTCCTGTCGTTCTCTTTTAAGAAATTATTTAACTTACCTTTTGTTCGCGTATCTCAGTTCATCGTAAATTCTGAAGAAGACAACCAAAATCTCCAGGTAAATACGCAGCAGGATAGCGGCTACCAAAAAACCGACTACAACCGCTATGAGCGCGAGGATAATTGCCACCACTTCGCCGGACATAATCGCCGTTACAAGACCAAATACTGCGCTGACTAGCAAGCCAAGAAGGCCGATGATGAAAATAATCCGGATAATCTTCGGAGTGATCATCTCAGTCATGCTTAAGTCAAACAGGGAAGCGAAGAACCCTTTTTCTTCTTCGTAGTCAAATGTTTCCTGCTCTTGAACCAGGCCGGGATCGCCGTTAATAAACTGTTTGCAGTGTTTGCATTTAATAGCTTCAGCAAATACTTCCTGGCCGCAGTGAGGACAATTCTTAAGTTCCTTTTCCTCGGTCATCTTTTTCCCTCCTTAAATATTTCTCTATCTTGTGCAATTTACAGAGACAATTAGCAAAACATGCATCAATAATACCACAACACC
>CAYGHB010000301.1:0-2511 GCA_964349375.1 uncultured Syntrophomonadaceae bacterium
GATAACCAGCCCGATCAGTAAGCATAAAGATACTGCGAAACCGCTGTCGCGGCAATTGCCCCATCGGCGGCTGCCGTGATTACCTGGCGCAAAAATTTCTGGCGCACATCACCGGCAGCGTAAACTCCTTTGATCGAGGTTTCCATTTTATCAGTGGTCACAATGTAACCCCGCTCATCGCGCTCCAGATCAATCCCTGCCAAAAATGGCGCATTTGGCAGACGCCCCGTGTAGATGAAGATACCGTCAACCTCAAGGGTTCGTTCATTGCCATCCTGTATTACCTGCAGAGAGCTAACCTTCCTATCGCTGTCAATCCGGCTGACGGTGGTATTCCACAGTACTTCGACCATCGGCAGCTTTTGCACTTTATCCTGCAGCCAGCTGCAGCCGCGAAACTTATCACGGCGGTGGATCAGGTAGATTTTTTCGGCAAAACGGGACAGAAATATGGTTTCTTCCAGGGCTGCATCACCACCTCCGACAACGACAATCTTTTTACCGCGGAAAAAAGCAGCATCACAGGTTGCACAGTATGAAACACCCCGTCCGCGCAGTTCAAGCTCACCGTCAACACCAAGTAGATTAGGCAGGGTGCCGGTAGCAATCAGTACCGTTTTGCCTTCAAATTCTCCGTTCGAGCAGGCAACCTTCTTCAACTCGCCCTGCAGTTCAACCTTTTCGATATCGCCGTTATGCACAGGCACATCCAAGTTAGCCAACTGCTTTTCCAGGAGAGCGCCAAATTCCGGGCCACCAACCCCATAGGGGAAACCCGGATAATTGTCAAACCAGGCGGTAGAGGTGATTTCACCGCCAAGCATCATTTTCTCGATTACTAAAACAGAAAGCCCGGCCCTTGCCCCGTAAAGCGCCGCAGCCGCACCAGCCGGCCCTCCGCCAATGATCAACATGTCGTATATTTTTTTATCGGTCAAGTAATTCACCTCCAAGCTGATATTGTTTTAGCTTTTATAAGACTCTGCCTCTTTCACCATCATCTGGATTAATAGTAGAGAAGCGAGCATATTTTATGGTAATTATCAGCGATTAACAGGCCTCTGTCAACAAAGAGACCACGAGGTCCCTTCCTTTAGCAGGAGCGATATTACCACATGGGGCTTAATCAGCAGCCTTCAGTTTTTAGGGCAACATAGGTAAGGAATATGCTATAATACTGGTAGGAAATATTTTCCGAGCAGAGGATCGTAAAAGGAGGCGTATCAGAAATGAAAGAACAAGTTGAAAAGGCCCTGGATAAAATCCGCCCGGCCCTGCAGAGGGACGGAGGCGATGTAGAGCTGGTCGAAGTCGGCGATGACGGCATCGTTAAGGTTAAATTGACGGGCGCCTGCGGCGGCTGCCCCATGTCACAGATTACCCTGAAACAGGGCATTGAACGTGTGCTGAAGCAGGAAGTTGCTGCAGTAAAAGAAGTTGTCTCGGTCTAATTTAAAGGTAGGCGAAAAGCCCGGGGCAACCCGGGTCTTTTCATTTCTGACAGTATTATAATCAAGGTGGAGGTTTTATAGTTGCAAGAAGTGTACCTCGACAACAGCGCCTCAACCCCTCTTTACCCTGAAGTTCTTGAACTGATGAACCGGGTGCAGGAGCAGTGTTTCGGCAATCCTTCGGCGATGCACGAGAAAGGCATAGCTGCTGAAAGGGTGATCGCCGAGGCAAGAGGTCAAGTTGCAAGCGTTTTAGGGGTAAGCGACAAAGAGCTTGTTTTTACCTCCGGGGGCACCGAAGCAAATAACCTGGCCGTCTTCGGCGCAGCACGGCGTAACCGGAACCGCGGCGACCACCTGATTACTACTGTTTTTGAACACCCTTCGGTCCTGAATTGTTTCCGCTACTTAGAAGGTGAAGGTTTTAAAGTTACTTATCTTCCCGTCAATCAAAGCGGCATGATCGACTTAAGTATGCTGCAAGATGAAATCACTCCCGCAACAACGCTCGTCAGCATTATGCATGTCAACAATGAGATCGGCACTGTGCTGCCTCTGCCCGCAATTGGTCAGGCCATCAAGGCCAAAAACCCGCGCACCCTCTTTCACGTTGACGCGGTACAGTCATTTACCAAGTTAAATCTTGATCCAAAAAGATGGCAGGCTGATTTAATCAGCTGTAGCAGTCATAAGATTCACGGACCAAAAGGAGCAGGCTGTCTCTGGATAAAAAAGAGCACTCTTTTAGAGCCTTTGCTTCATGGCGGAAAACAGGAGATGGGATTACGCTCCGGCACTGAAAACACCGCCGCCATTGCCGGCTTTGGTTTTGCCGCGCAGCTCTCCGGAAGCAACCAAAACAAAAATACAGCCGCTATGATGGATTTAAAAAATATATTTATCCAGGAGCTTGAAAAACAAGGTCTTATTTTTTTGATTAACGGGCCCGGTCCTGAATCTGCTGCCCCTCACATCATCAACCTCGCTTTTCCCGGTTTAAAAGCAGAAGTTCTTTTACACAGCTTAGAAGAGAAGCATATCTATGTTTCTGCCGGCTCAG
>CAYGHB010000302.1:0-2473 GCA_964349375.1 uncultured Syntrophomonadaceae bacterium
GAGTTTAACAGCGGCAATTTCCAACCGTTCTCACTCAAAGCATTCCCTCCATTTACAGATTTAGTTTTTAAATCCGCGGCGCATTTCAGATACTTTCATAAATTCTCTTTCTAATAATATATTCCTGCTCAAAGTCTGTTTATCCGCCGAATCTTAAGTAACCTTCGCTTACTGCTTCTTTGCCCAGCTGATTTAAGACTCTGAAGAACAGCTCGCCGCCCGAGTTGTTCTTCTTGCGGTCCAGCAGTTGAATTCTGATGAAACTTTCCGGGGTTACCATGCCGCGAAAGTAGCAAGCCAGCTGTTTTATCTCTGCCGGATTGGTTCCCAGTTCCCTGTTTACCAGGGCTGAGACAGCCCGGGCCAGGGTGCCGATCCCGAAATAAATTATATCGGGCAGCCCCATAGAGCGGGCAAAAGAGGGCGAAGTGTGGATCGGGAACGGAACGTCAGCGCAGCCCTCGTAGATGTAGCAATCTTCGCGTTTAATCGGGACAGCTGCTTCCCAGATCGGTTCATATATGTTCGGCAAGGCTGGGATTACGGGCAGTTTCCGGACTGTCCGACCCTGGTCTGCGCATGTCACTCCCCGCAGCATTCCGCCGATGTACTCGGTAAAAACAAGCCTCCCCTTCTGATCGAGGGCAGGAAGCTTAAAGATCACGTGGGTGCCGCTTTTTTCCGGCACTACCGCAACTACCTGGCCTTCAATCGACAGTCGATCTCCGGGCTTCAGGGGGCGCTCAATGAGCAGCTGCTCGGAATAGTGGACAATGCGAAACATGATTTCTGCCGGAAAACCCAAGTCAAGATAATCGTAGATATTTTGAATAAGCGGCCAGGTAAGGGCTGCGGCCAGGGTTGGCGGAGCGATCAGCCCGCTTTGGCGGGCATCATCAAGATAACAGGGGTTGGGATCGCCAACCGCAGCAGCATAATTGTTGATCTGGCGCTGGGTTACCTCGAACTTGAAGACCTTCATTTTTTGACCGACCACTGATGAATTAACTTCCACTTTAAGCCCTCCCGCTGGATTGGTTCGCTCTTAATCATTAATTGACCGATTTAGCCCTCTTATTACTATTACAGCTCAATAGTAGCCATTGCAACCTGATTAACAACGGATATCTAAGTTTTTTAGCGAATATCGGCCTAATGCCGCGAAACAGGGCAAATATCAAGCTTGTAGCTTTTATTCACAAACCTGGGGCTCTTTGCCCGCCTAACGCCTAAATGATATCATATAAAATGTGATTAAACAGGTTAAATATTAAACGGGGCAAGCAATATTATTCGTATGATGGTCGGCAAAACCGGCGCGGCGCAGCTCATGTTTAAGTTAAGCCAAAATCAATAAGGGAAAGGATGATAGCTATATTTGGTATAGGCATTTTACCACTCATTTTAGTTGTTATCGGGTTTACGGTGTTCCCCCTGCTTGGCGTATTAAATTACGGAACAAACGGCTTGATTGGCGGGTTTGCAGTTGGTTTGGTGATTGCCCTGGTTGTCAGCATGTTTAAAAAGTAATTAATACTGAAGCGTTTGCGATAGTTTAAGATTGCGCGTTGCCTTACAAAAGACATACCAGATTAATACCTGCCGGATGTCTGGAAACATTCTGCCAATCGGGATCTTTTCAGGTATAATTATGGTATGTTTTTTATTGCATAATGGAGGTAAGCGAATGGAAAAAGGATTAGAGGCGATCAGGCAGCGTTTGTCAGTGCGCAGTTATGCAGAACAGCAGCTTGAACCGGAGGTGCGCAGGCAGCTGGAAGAGCTATGCTTAAATCATAAAGACGCCGGTCCCTTTGGCGCCGCGGTGCGCTTCAGGCTGCTCGATCTTGAACCGCTCAGCAGCAGCGATCTGCGCAAGATGGGTACTTACGGCGTCATTAAGGGCGCGCGGCTCTATATTATGGGTGCAGTGCGCAATGAGGCAGGGGCCATGGAAGATCTGGGCTACTGTCTTGAAAATATTATTTTAGAGGCCACGGCGCTGGGGTTTGGGACCTGCTGGTTGGGCGGCACTTTTAAACGCAGCGCCTTTGCCGGCAAGATGGAACTGGCTGAAGATGAGCTGCTGCCGGCCATTACCCCGGTTGGTTATCCTGCCGTCGAAAAGTCGACAACGGAGCGGGTGATGCGTTTCGGTGCCGGTTCGAACCGGCGCAAGCCCTGGTCTGAGCTCTTTTTTAAAAGTGACGGGGTAACTGCTTTGACTGAGCCGGAAAGTGGACCATTCAAAGAGGCTTACGAGGCCGTCAGGATGGGGCCTTCAGCATCTAACAAGCAGCCCTGGCGACTGGTCTTGGATCAGCAGGGAGCGACTCACCTGTACTTAAAGGAGAACAAACTATATAACCGGATGATGGGTAAAGTCCGTCTGCAGCTGGTCGATATGGGGATTGCCATGAGTCACTTTGAGGTGGCGGCAAGAGAACTTAATCTGCCAGGGGCCTGGCATACC
>CAYGHB010000303.1:0-2458 GCA_964349375.1 uncultured Syntrophomonadaceae bacterium
TCACAACTGAGGTTTATTAATATAGATTTGTAGGCCCCAAAAAGCCCAAAAAGCAGCAGGCATTCCGTAAATGATCTTTGATAATCACAGAAAGTCCAAGCCCCAAAAAGCCGAGTATTAGTTGACATTGATGGCTGGTTGCTATTATAATCTAGTATCAACTTTCTGTATGGAAATAATATCCATATTAGCCGTAAACAGCATAATTACTGAAAAATAGAATGCATTTAAAAGTCTTTGTAATATTTTAAGGAGGTGAAGTACCGGAGAAACTGAGAAGTAGTAAGAAACTGGCAAGACAGATTCTAAAGTCACGAAGCATTAAGTACTTAAAATTGTCAAGGGGGTTTATTAATTGAAGAGTAAATTATTTGTTCTGTTACTGATTGGCATCATGGCACTGGTTTTTGTAGCCGGCTGTGGTGGCACTGACGATGGGGCCGCCGACGGCGTAACAACTCATACAATCGTCGGTATTTTCCCGTTAACCGGTGTTCTCAGCACTTTTGGTGAGAACAGCGCCGAAGTTGCTAAGTTGGCAGCAGCTGATGTCAATGAGTGGCTGGAAGCAGAAGGTAAAGATTGGCGTCTGCGCTTGGAAATCGATGATACCGCGACTGAAGGTCCCGTTGGCCTGGCTAAGATGCAGAGCTGGTTCGGAGAAGGCGTTCAGTTCTTTGCCGGCCCGCAGGCCAGTGGTGTTGCCCAGGAACTTCTTGCTTTTGCCAACGCCAACCAGATTCTCTATATTTCACCGTCCTCAACTTCGCCGGCATTAGCCATCGCTGATGACTTTCTGTTCCGTTTTTGCACCACCGACGAAGTTCAGGGTCCGGCCATTGCTGCTGTAGCCCAGGCTGCGGGAATTGAACACCTGATCTTTGCCTGGCGTGGCGATACCTGGGGCGACGGTCTGCAGGGCGCTGCCGAAGCATCTGCGTTGGAGCTCGGGATTGCAATCGATACCAATTTGCTCCGTTACGACCCACTGCAGGAAGCTTTCACCTCGGAAGCTGCTTTGCTCGACGGTTATGTTTCTGAAGCAGTGGCAGCAGGTGTAGCTATTGATACAATCGGTGTTAACGTAATCGGTTTTGAAGAGGTTATACCGTTCATGGTTGAAGCTTCAAAATACCCGCAGTTAAGCCAGATCAAGTGGATTGGCAGCGACGGAACTGCTTTCTCGGAAGCTCTGCTCCAGACTCCGGAAGCCGCTCAGTTTGCTAACACCGTCAAGTTTATCAACTCGATGAACAAGCCGGATGATGATAGTGAAAACTATGCCCGTGTCCGTGATCACATTCAGCAGACGTTAGGCCGTGAAACTGATGCTTATTCATACAACACCTATGATATCATCTGGGCGCTGGCTGTAGCAATCGACAGGGTCGGCTATGACTCAGTAGCGGCTAAGGAAATACTTCCTGAAGTTACCAAGGAGATATCAAAAAATGGAGCCAGCGGTTACTTTGAGCTCAATGAATATGGAGATCGCCTTTTCGCTGACTACAACCTTGTAATGCTTACTGAAGGCCTTGATGACTGGTTCATCGCAGGATATTTCAATGGTTTAACAAGAGAAATTACCTGGGAAACACCTATCTACTAGAATGTTAGTCAAGTAGCAATTGATAACGGGGGTCGGGGCGTTCTCCGGCCCCCTATTAAGGTGGTGTGGAAGTGAGTAATGTTCTGGTTGCTGAAAATGTTACAAAATCATTCGAAGGCTTGATTGCTGTTAACGATGTCAGTATTGTTGTAAAAGAGAATACATTCACCATGCTAATCGGACCCAACGGATGTGGCAAAACAACTTTAATTAATTGTTGCACCGGGATCTTAAAGCCAACATCCGGCCGGGTGTTTTTAGGTGATATTGATATAACAGGCTGGAAACCTCATGATATTTACAAAGTCGGGTTTGTCAGGAGTTTTCAAATCCCGCTTCCCTTTATTGGTTTAACAGTAATTGACAATGTTCTCGGAGCGATGAGAAATCCGGGCGAAGATCCCTTTAAAGCGCATTCACTCAACAAATGGGCTGATGTTGAAGAAAAAAACATGTCGCATGCCTTAGATATTCTGGCAAAAGTAGGGTTGGAGAAACACTGGGATTTACCCAGCAGTTCACTTGGCGCTGCCCAGCTAAAGATGCTGGAAGTGGCCAAGGGCTTGTCATCCGGGGCAAAAATTATCGCCCTTGATGAGCCGATTGGTGGGGTAGATCCTGCTTCGGCGCATGAAATTCTTACCCACGTTTCAGAGCTTAAAAAAGAAGGTCTCACCTTCTTGGTCGTCGAGCACCGGATTGATATAGCTGCGCCTTTCGCTGACTATATTTATGCTATGGAACTCGGATCCTTAATCTCTGAAGGAACTCCTGAGCATGTGTTAAATGACCCCAAAGTTATTGAAGTTTATCTGGGCGAGGGGGCAACGGCATAATGTTAACAGTAAA
>CAYGHB010000304.1:0-2452 GCA_964349375.1 uncultured Syntrophomonadaceae bacterium
TCTACCGCCGGGTGATCACCAGGGAACTGATCGAGAAGTTTGACCAGGTTCAGGACTTTGTCAGTGGAGCGAGAAATCATCTTGCCTGCATGTGCAACCCATTTCGTTCCTTTATCGTGGGTAATAAAAAAATACTGGATCTGCTTACCGACCAGCGCTTCCATCATATTTACGACCGCGATGAGCTGGAGGTTATTCACAAGACTATCCCATGGACCAGGGTTTTAGCCGATGTTAAGGCAACTTACAACGGCTACCTGGTGGATTTGCACCGCTTTGTGATCGATAATAAGGATAAACTGGTAGTTAAGGCTGCATCTTCATACGGCGGCAAGGATGTTTTTCTGGGCCGGGAGACCGACCAGCAGACCTGGGAGGCTGTTGTCGACAAGCATATTGCTTCAGAAGAGTGGGTGGTGCAGGAGTACGTTAATATTCCCCAGGAAATATTCCCGGAGATTGATAGGAAAGTAAACCTGAAACTGAAAAAGGTTAACATCAACCCCTTTGCCTTTAACGGCAAGTACGGGGGTACGATCTCGCGGGTATCTGATAAATCGATCATCAATGTCAGCGCCGGCGGGGGTATTGTGCCGACGATGAGTGTGGTCAGGAAAAAGGATCTGGAGTAAGATGGCCTGGTGAAAGGCCGGAAAGGATCTATAAAGGCAATATGAAACACTATACAATCGACGAGATTAAGGAAAAGCTGCAGCAGGAAGAACTGCCTTTTACTGGGATAACTGAACTTGGTTCAGCCCGTTTTTCATTTAAAGAGCCGGCCGGTTATGCCGGAACTGCTATTCATTCGGGCAGCAGGATCCGCGCAGATTTAATAAATAAGCTTTCTGTGAGTTCTGAGGACCGCTACCGGGAAGAGGATCCGGGAACGGAGCGGTTTATCGAGAAGCTGCCGATCCAGATTGTAGCTTTGGATTCGCGCTTTGAATACGATATTAACCGCTCTGAAGATAAGGCCATACCGCTGACCCCCGAGATGGCCTGGGGCTTAACTGTCTGGAACAGCTCGCTGACCGCCGAAGATATTGCCACATCGTTGGCCAAGTACCGGGAGTTTCATCAGTTAATGGACTTGGTTAGCGCTAACTTAGTTGGTCAGGCGGGCGGCAAGGGCGGCGGCGGTCGGGCTTGTATTTTTGATTTGCATTCCTACTGCTACCAGCGTGAAAAAAGAGAACCCTGGTATGAGAATCCAAAGCCGGTAATCAACCTGGGCACTGAAGCGATCAACGATGCAGTTTTCCGAGATTTAATTGATGATTTTTTGCTGAAGCTAAGAAACATCAGGGCTGAGGGGCGCAAGGTTACAGTGGCGGAAAACGAAGTGTTTAAAGGCGGTTACCTGGCAAGGCGGCTATCTGCACTGCATCATGACAACCTGGCGGTTTTTGCCATCGAGTTCAAAAAGATCTTTATGGATGAGTGGACGGGTGAATTTATTCTGCCCGTTTACGAAGAACTGGTTGAACAATTCGGTGATCTAGTTGCCGACTTTGTGAAAGATAATTTGCAGTAATGTTTGGATCGATGAGCGAGGGATGTTTCTTGGAAGAAAAGGTTAAGCTGTTTTGCTGTAAAACGATGATGGATGAAATTGAGGCGATCAGGCCGGATCAGCTGGCTGTTGAATATATTGAGTATGCCCTGCACCGCAACCCGGATCAGCTGCGTGAAGAGCTGCAGAAGAGGATCGATAGCGAGAGCGATGCTGATGTGCTGGTCTTTGTTTATGGACTCTGTTCAAGGGGGCTCGACGGCTTAAAGGCCGGAAACAAGACTTTGGTTATCCCGCGAGTTCATGACTGTATTAGCCTGCTGCTCGGTTCACGGCAAAGGTATGAAGAGGAATTTGGCGCAGATCCCGGGACTTACTATCTCAGCAAGGGCTGGATCGATCAACAGGCAGATCCTTACCAGGAATATAAGGAGAACGAGGCAAAGTACGGCGAGGAAAATGCTAAATGGATTTCCGATGAGTCTTATCGCCATTACAAGCGGGTTGTGTTTATCGACACTCACCTGCCTGAGCTTGAGGGTTATGAGGATTACACGCGCCGGGTGGCCGATTTTTTAAATTGCGGTTACCAGAAAATATTGGGTGAAAAAGACTTTTTTGAACGGATTATAGCCGGTAACTGGGGAAAAGACTTTGTCGTTGTTGAGCCCGGTGGAACATCGAAATATCAGGATTTCATGTAAAACAGAACTCACCACTTTTTGCGCGGCAGGGCCGGTTAAAATATTTTGCGCCGTCCTGCGCGGTAGGCCTTAAAATCACGCAGGTGTTTTAAGAAAATAGCCAGGGCGATCGCCGCCCCGAAATAATAGCCGGCAGGCGCAGCCGTATTTAGTCCCATGAAGATCGGAAGCGCGAGAATGCCGGCCCCGGCTGCCGCATTGGTATCTTTGATCAGGAAGATCAGGATCAGGT
>CAYGHB010000305.1:0-2448 GCA_964349375.1 uncultured Syntrophomonadaceae bacterium
CACCAGATCAGCGTAACAAAAATCCAGGAAGCCTTGCGCAAGAACTGTCCTGAAGAACTGGGCGTTATCCTATTGCGCCGGATGATGCTGCGATTGGCTGAGAAATTATGCGAACAGCGCGAACTAAAGGCTTTAGTGACCGGCGAAAACTTAGGCCAGGTAGCCAGTCAAACGTTGGAGAGTATTGATGTAATCAGCAAGGCAACCCGGATGCTGATCCTTAGACCGCTGATCGGCTTTGACAAACTGGAAATTACTGCTATTGCCGAAAAAATCGATACCTATGCAACATCAATCCTGCCTTATGAGGATTGCTGCACCCTTTTTGTGCCGGCCAACCCGGTAACCAAGCCTAAACTCGCCGTGATTGAAAGGTATGAACAGAACTTAAATCTGGATTATATGGTGGAAGAAGCGCAAAAAACACTGGAGACACATATTATCAGGTAATATTCTTTAAGTGCGGTGGATTTTATAATCCCGTTCATCCTGTTTTACTGCGTCTTCCAGCACTTCAAGACCGGAAAAACGCGCCTTATCTCTGGTAGCAGCAGAAAAATAAAGCGCATTAGTCGGGCACCAGTTCAGGCAGCGCAGACAGTACATGCAGTGGTAGAGTCGGATTGGATAGCCGTCATCGTCAATTTCGATCAAACCCTGGGGGCACTGATTGACACAGGTCATACAGAGGATACAGTCCTCTTTATTAATACCGTAACCAAATAAAAAATGGTTTAAGATCAGGTCGATTCCGTAAGAATAAACCAGGCGGTATGGTAAACCGACCAGCTTGCTCACTGTGCCCGGTCCGGGATAGATGTAGCTGTGATCTGAATCAAGTGATTCTAGATAATCAAGAAATATATTTATTTTCTCCGCTGCCTGCCGGCTTTTTTTCTGCAGCAGCCGTCCGGCGCTGAGATGGTTGAAATTGTTGCGCATAACCACGGAGGCTGAATATATAAAAGACTGATCAAGGTGACCAACATAGCTGAAACCTTTACGACTTAAGATCTCTTGCATAAAAACCTCGTAGTCACCTTGTGCTCCGTCATGGGTGGCAAATGAGAAGGAGCAAATCTGACGATTAAAAATCGGCAGGTCAAGCAAAAAACGGATCATAACGGGGGCTGGACGAAAAGCGTAAACGGGGGAACCAAAACCAATCAGGTCATACTTGTTCCAGTCTTCACTAAACTTGCTGAAAAGCGGGTTTTCCCAGGCTGAGCGTATCGCCCGCTTTAAGTCATGGTAAGGCCAGGGATACTTGCTTAAAGGACGTTTAACCTCTGCATTTATCGTGTAGTTCAGGGCAACCGGCTTTTTTTGCCATAGGTTAGGCAAATCAGTCAGTTCTTCAAGGTCAAGCAGATCGCACCTGTAGCCCCGTTTCTCAAACCCGGCACAGATCAGCGAGGCGTAATAGCTGGTGATCCCGGTCCCTGAAAAGTATACCAGTAGAATATTTTTCATGTTACCCTCCTTTGATATTATAGCGCATGTGGGTAAATTAACAAAGGTCCGGAACATGGCAACAGAGGCTGGCAAAGCATATAATTATTATGTACAACCTAGTGGGGTGAGCAGATGATTCAAGTTAAGGCAAAAATATGGATCGAGCAGGAAGGCGCTAAAATTTTTGGTGACGGACCCTGGGACCTTTTAACCAGGGTCGAGCGAACGGGCTCACTCAGGCAAGCCGCTGCAGAGATTAAGATGTCTTACAGTCAGGCCTGGCGTCTTCTCAGGACAATAGAAAAGAAGCTGGGTTACACCCTGCTGGAAAAGCAGACCGGTGGCGCCGGCGGCGGTTATTCTAAGCTGACCTCCCGGGCTAAAAATTTGACCATTGCTTATAGTCAGTTCCGTAGAGAGGCTGAACAGGCCCTGAACAAGCTGCAGCAAGCTTACCTGAACGTTCTTTAGCGCAGGGTAATTTTTTTTGTGCTTCCCGGCAATAAATTCAGCTTGCTTTTTAGATGGCAAAGTATTATAGATTGAAGAAGAAACTGCTTTTATCATGATTCGGAAAGGTGATGAACGGTGATGGCCAAGAGCTGGAGTATAAAGAACCTTTATTTTTACCTGGTTTGCCTGGTAACTCTCTTCCTCTTTGTCGGTGGAGCGGTATCCGCCATCAATAATGGCATACAGCTTGCCCTGCCTGACAAACCGAATGTGCCGCTGATCTATGTTTACTATCCGGAATACAGAGGGGAACCGGCCCAGCCTGTTTTTGATCCCCCTGCGCTGGAAGAACTGAAGAAGAGGAGAGCCGAACAGGAGAGGTCTGACCTTTACTTTCAGGGCTATACCAAACGCAGCCTGCTCAATTCTATTGCCCTGATGATTATCGCCCTACCTTTTTACATCTATCACTGGAAACAGGTTAAACCTGAAAGGGGAAAGCGAGGCGTTACTGATGAAAATTAACTGGGATTTGGAGCA
>CAYGHB010000306.1:0-2429 GCA_964349375.1 uncultured Syntrophomonadaceae bacterium
TGTTATTGTTGCTTAGCTAGCCACTTTTCGGATAAATTTCTTATAAGCCAGCAGGCTGGCAATTGCTACATAAACCAACCCAATCCAGAAATATAAATTATAGCTTAAAAACATCTGCGCTTCGCCGCGAATCAGAGTACTGATCATTTTTGCCGGCCAGAAGGCGGGGAAAATGGCGAAAAAGAGTTCCCTGGCATCGGTGAATAATAGTGAAATAATGGGCAACATGACGATTATACCAAGCAGTTTCATGATCGCAAAACCTTCAATCTTATTCTGTGAAAAGATGTTGATTAGAAGACCGGTGATTGGAGCGCCGAGAGGAGCGAGAAAAGAGATTAGTAGAAGGTCTTTCCATGGCAGGGTGGCGACATCTGAGAACCAGATTACAAATATGCAGCTGATTAAGGATAAGATGTAGACCACAATCAGGCGAAAGGACATGAATTGGTTAAAGGTAAGCGGTGTTACTTTGATTGAATCAATAATATGGTCATCGCGATCGTCTAAAATTGAAAACCCGATTAGCGCCCCGAAAATTACCGGGGTCATCAAAGCCAGCACAGCCAGTATAAAATCAGCATTACCGGTGATGTTAAAACCGCTGTTTCTGGCAATGGCGGGTAAAAAATATCGACCAACGACCCCGAAGAGCAAAGGGTAAAATAGCATGAAGCGCATCATCGGGTCTCTAATCCATTTTTTTAGTTCACTGAAAAAGAATATAGTATACACCAATTACACCCCACTTTCTTTTGCTGCAAACTGATCGAACTGTTTTAGGGCAAGGACAAATAGCACTGCAGACCCCAACCCCATGTAAAGCAGAGCGTAAATCAGATCACCTGTTGCAACCTCGCCGGTAGAAGAGTAGAGCAGTAGCATCGCAGCCTTAGTTGGGGCGATATAGAGAATTTTTTCAACCACTTCGTGCTGGATAATCCGCACATGTTCAAATAAAGTTGGAAGCATAAATATAAACATATATTTGATCATGTTTACCAGCAAACTCGTAAAATCCCTGGATTGGTAAGTTAGCAGAAATCCCACCATGGAGTGGAATAGAGCAACCAGGGTCACACCGCCTAACAGGACTATAAAATTCAGGTTCAACGCCTTAAAATTAATGGCGTAAAGGTAAAGTATAAGCAGGGTAATCACAGAACTAATAATGGCGACAACGGTCTTGGTAAGCAGGTAGTCAAACTTATTAATTGGTGTTACCAGCATTGTCCGTAAACTGCCTTCTTGTTTCTCGAAAAAAATGGTTACTCCAACCATCAGGATGGCCATTGAGGTGCAGTCGACATAGATCAGCAGTGGAAAGATTAAGGTGATATCGGGTAATTCGGTCAGGTAAAGTACGCCGATCCAGATCAGGGCTACCACGGCGCTCGCTGTGATAATATTGTAACGTTGCAACCGCTGGACTTCACCAAAGAGGAGGACAAAGAAGTTAGGCATATTTTTCCACCCCTGTAATCTTGATAAAGATATCGTCTAAGGTTGTCTCTTTGCTATGCAGGGCCACTATTTTTTTGCTGCGCACCAAGCGAAAGAAATCTTCGTTGCTGCTGATGGTTTCCAGGTCGAAGACGGCCTTGCCGCTGGTGTGGCCAGGGCTTTGCTCAAGAAGGTATTCCACTTCAACCTTTTTTTCGCCATGTTTCAGCTTTAAATTGGCCGGAGTGTCAATCTCGGCAATACTGCCGTCGGCCATAAAGGCGACACGATCACACAGTTCGTCAACATCATTCATCAGGTGGGTTGTCAGCAGCACAGTTCCACCGTAATCGCGGTATTCTTTGATCATCGTTTTCAAAATGCGCGCATTAGCCGGGTCGAGACCAATAGTTGGTTCATCGAGAAAGAGCACTGCCGGATCGTTTAACACGGCTCGCACAAAATTAAGGCGTACTTTCATGCCCTTGGAAAATTCACCTACCCGCTTTTTACGCATTTCAAAAATCCCCAGACGTTCCATCATCGCATCGGTGTTAGCCTGATTACGGTAAAGCTTTTTGAAGAAGTTAATGTTCTCTTCAGCGGTAAGCTTAGAGAAGTGTACCGGCACTTCGAACCCTACCCCGATCTCCTGGTAATACTGCTTGTCGTAGGTTTTGAGTTCTTTGCCCCGGTAGAAAATCTCTCCTTCGTAGCCGGTTAGCAGCTTAACCATAATCTTCTGGGTAGTGCTTTTACCGACGCCGCTGGGGCCGAGCAGGCCCATAATTTCTCCCTGCCTGACATCGAAAGAAACCCCTTTGATCGTGTTTTTACGGTTGCTCGGATACCTATAGGTCAGATTTTGCACCTGAAACAAATGAAATACCCCCTCGCTAGACGCATAATCGTGCCAACTGCGGATCGGTTAGTGTTAACAGTGTCGTCAAAGGTTCCCTCATACTACTTTGTGTTTTATCGTAGCA
>CAYGHB010000307.1:0-2429 GCA_964349375.1 uncultured Syntrophomonadaceae bacterium
TTACTAATTTACAGTGTGACAATTGTAGCAATTTAGATAGTCTATATAATTGAGATAATAGCGTGCCTGACATACCGCTGTTTATCATCTAAATGAAAGGAAGGTGTGGAGATGAAGGAAGGAATGCGTGCAGGTTTTAAGGCCCTGGAAGGGATGTCGCTAAACCTTTTCAGTGATGATGAGCTGAATGAGATTCATCACGCTACACTGGTCGTGATGCGCGAGACCGGGATCAGGGTTTTGGCCAAAGATGCGCAGGATTACTTCGACGGCGGCGGCTGTATTGTCGATCGCAAAAACAATATCGTCAAGTTTCCGTCCTATGTGGTCGAAGATGCAATCCGCACGGCACCGTCTAACTTTTTACTGGCCGGTATCGATCCGGAGGAAGATTTCTGGTTAAAAGCAGGCAGCACCATTGCTTTCACCAACTTTGGTGAAGGAGTGGAAGTAATCGATCCGGTGACCCGCAAGAGACATCGCACGACCAAAAAAGATGTCGCCGATGTGACCAGGATGTGTACGGCCATGGACCAGGTTGACTTTTTAGAGCGGCCGGTAGGTGCTAACGATGTGCCGGCTCAGGTCCAGCAGATTCATAATGCAGAAGCGGTATTTAACAATACAACCAAACACTCAATTATTGGCTCAGGAGATGCTTACCGGTGTCGAAAAATTATTGAGCTGGCCTACGCGGTTAGCGGAGGCGAAGAAAATTTCAGGGCAAGACCGATCTACAGCGCTAACACCTGCCCCAACAGCCCGTTGATCCTTAACCCCGATACAACCGGGGTAATCATCGAAGCGGCAAAAGGAGGAGCGCCCTGTTCACTGGTTGATATGTTTATGGCCGGTGCGACCGCTCCGGTGACCATGGCCGGTGCCATGGTTATTCAAAACGCTGAACTGCTATCAGCGATTGTCCTGGCCCAACTGGTGCGCAAAGGGCATCCCTGCATCTATGGGACATCATCGTTAAGCTTTGACTTAAGAACAACCACTTCACCGGTCGGTGCGCCCCAGTTGGCTCTGGTCAGTGCGGCGACAGCCAAGATGGCCCAGTATTATCAGCTGCCAAGCTGGGCTGCCGGTGGTTAGGCTGACAGCTATATACCCGATGCCCAGGCAGCACACGAAGCAACCCTAACCGCACTGGTTCCCGCTCTGGCTGGAATCAACATGATTTACGGTTTGGGAATGCTGGCTCAGGGCATCACCTTTGATTATGCCCAACTGGTGATCACTAACGAGATTGCCAGGATGATCAAAGAAGTGGTTGCCGGCATAAAAGTG
Source organism: uncultured Syntrophomonadaceae bacterium (assembly GCA_964349375.1). Lineage (GTDB taxonomy): Bacteria > Bacillota > Dethiobacteria > DTU022 > DTU022 > UBA993. The sequence goes on from CAYGHB010000307.1 coordinate 1,294, forward strand.
GATAGAGATTCTCTGGCTTTGGAAGTAATCCACGCGGTAGGTGCCGCTGGTGAATACGTAAGCCATGAGCATACATTCAGCCGCTTTAGAGCTTTGGCTTCCAACAATAAATTAATTTACCGGGGAACGCGCGACACCTGGGAAAAAGAGGGCAGTAAAGATTTAACCGAAAGAGCTTATGAAGAAGCTCTGGAACTTTACAATAACTTTAAGATTAAGCCCCTGCCCCGAGATGTTGTCTCAAAAATGCGCGGTATTGTTAACGAGGCGGAAGATCATTTTTCGGTCAGGTTGAGCGATGAGTAAAAAGCAAAGTGAGGTGTTTTAAATTGATTGTTACCAGAATGGGTGACGGATCCTTTATCACGATGAGTGAAGAAGAGGTCAAAGCAGATATCCAGGTGGGGGTGGAGGATGCTTTTAAACGAGGCAAGGTCGAGCCTCTTACTGCAGATGAAATCGACTACCTGGCCGATATTTGCTGTCGACCGCAAAAATTTGTCAGCGTGCAGCAGGGCAACGAGCTGATCTTAACCTACGATTCGGGAACGCTTAAAATTACCCGCTTAGGCATCCCGATCGGCATGCCCCAGATCATGCAGATCTACGAGCGGGCATTTGCTGCCGATACACTGGAGCTGGCTTATGTTCACTACAGCTTCAAACCGATTAAGATGATTGTGCCCGAAGAGCAGTACGCAGTTGCCGAAACTTCGCTTGTGACCACAGCGCCGCTCTTCTACGGGGCGATGCCCAACCTGCCGCTTTATACACAACCTGACGGACCCTGCCCCAATGCCGCCGAACTACTACCGGCCGGCAAAATTGCCGAAGCAAGGGCCGCCCAGGAAGAAGCAGTTGAGTATGCAGTTAAAGATATGGTTTTTGTCGGCAGCGGCGTCTATGAAGCAGGCGCCGACGGGATCGACTTTGATACAACGGCAGCGGCCGGCGACGCCGAATTCCAGGCCACCCTACTGGCCTGCGAGCAACTGCGGGCCAAGTATCCCGATATGGCCATTGAAATTGGGATGGCCGGCGAATTTGTGCTCAAGGATTGCTGCAATCTTTTTACTCATTACGCACCTCAACATTCGTTGCGTTGTTTTGCCTGTAACTGCTTTAAGTTTCGCTAA
>CAYGHB010000308.1:0-2422 GCA_964349375.1 uncultured Syntrophomonadaceae bacterium
TGGGCCAGAGTGGTTTTACCTGACTGGGTAGGGCCGATTATCCCCACAAACTCACCGTCTTTGATTGAGAGCGAGATGTTGTGCAGGACCTTTTTTTCGAAAGGGGTGCCCTGTTTATAACTAAAGCAGAGGTCTTTTACGACGATTGGCATAAGCTGTTTACCAGTTCCTCAATGGTTATAATATTTCCGGGTAAAGCCAAGCCTTTTAGGTTTAAACCGTGAGCCAGTTTTGAGGCGGCAGGTAAATCAAGACCCAAAGCTTTGATCTGCTCGGTTAGTGTAAAAAGCTCCCTTGGCGTTCCAGTCATCTTTATTTCACCCTGATCCATGACAATCATCCGATCGCAGTGAACTACTTCGTTCATAAAATGGGTTAAGAGAACTATTGTAATACCTTCTTCCCTGTTTAATCGCAACACATTATCGAGCACTTCGCGTTTGCCTCGTGGGTCGAGATGGGCGGTAGGTTCGTCTAAAATAATACACCTTGGTTTCATCGCTAAAACACCGGCGATCGCTACCAGCTGCTTTTGTCCTTCCGATAAGCTGTTTGGTGAACGGTGGCGGTAAGCTTCGAGGTTGAGGCTTTTAAGAGCCCAATCAACACGGTTTACTATTTCGGCCTGGGGTAAGCCTAAATTCTCCGGGCCGAAGGCAATATCTTCTTCAACAACACTGCTGACAAGCTGGTTATCAGGATTTTGAAAAACCATGCCCACAGCCCTGCGAATAGCGGCAGTGTTCTTTTTGTCGGCAACTGAAAGCCCGTCAACGATCACTTCACCGCTTCTGGGTGTCAGCAGGGCATTAAAATGTCGGGCTAGGGTAGATTTACCCGACCCGTTCTGGCCGGTAATAGCAACTATTTCGCCCCGGTATATCTGCATATTTACTTTGTTTAAAGCTAGAACATTATTGCCGCTGCCGGAGCGGTACATGTAAGTTAAGTCAGTGACCTCGATTATTGTTCGCAAAATACTACAGCTCCAGTGATCTAAGACTGGGGTTCCTTTGCTTCTTCTTCTTCTTCTTCAGGCCTGATGCGCCGGATTCCCTTTACCAGGATTACGGTCAGGACGGCAGCTACGATCAGCTCCGGCACACCGTGCAGGATCCCGATCGACACCGAGATTTCGGGGGGAAGATAACCCCTTATGGTAGCCATCCCCAGAACCAGCACTGTATTGGTTGCCGAGCCGGCTGCTCCGGCCAGTACACAGGCTAAAATCGTATTAATCCTTTTTGTGGCGTAGTAAACCAGGTAGGCGACAACGCCGATAAAGAGGCGGGGAAAAACAGATACCAGCGGATCGGCAAAAAAAGGCGCGCCTGGCTGTAAAAAACTAAAGAGGCCAAAAATAGCGCCGGTAATCAAACCGACCACGGGGCCTTCCAGCACACCGCCCAGGATAGCCGGTATGTGCATGATTGTGGCATGACCGGCCGGGGTAGGGACAGGAATAAAACCTAAGCGGGTAACCCCCAACAGTATAGATATTGCTCCGAGGATCCCGGAGATTACAATTTTACGGACTGATAAGCTCATAAGATAACCTCCTGTTTTTTGGCCCGAGTGATTGCTGTAAACCAGGGTTACATTCTACAGAACAGCTAATATATCCTTCAGATCTTAAAAATTGCTATTGAAGAATGTTCAAAATAAAGTAAAATAGGAGAAAGTACTTTAAATTGAGGGGCAAATTACAATGCTGATGCGCTTTGCTTTGATCTTTTTTGTTATCGCCATTATTGTTGCGGTAGTTTTTACCGGTTTTTTTAGCGAAACTGAACTGAGAACACCCGAAAGTACTTCAGTTGACGGCGCAATTATCGAAACCGGTCTTGAGTTGGATGAAAGCAATGCAATTGTATCTTTCAGCGATATCTTTAAAATCAATCAGGACTTCTACATCCACTTTGAGAACAATGGACCATTTGAACACGATCGGGTTACCTTTCAGCTGGTCGACACTACGAATGACACGATTCTGGCCCAGGAGCATTATGATGTTGAAACAGAAGCCCATGATCTTTACAGCCTGGTATTCTTCAGCAGTCCTGGCCTGTACCGCATTGTGGCTATCGTTGGCGATCAAATCCGTGCTACCAGGGAGGTAATTATCGAGAAGTAATCAACTCGGTTATTAGCGGAGATTAATGAGCTGCTCGATACCTACCGCCACCTGCTCAATCCGGCTGAAGAACAGGTGATTCTTGATAAGCTGGAGTCCATAACTGCTGCCCTGGCAGCACTTTAAAGAAAAACGAGCATCATTGTAACTGCCGGTTATCTGTAAACAAGCCTGGATCATTGGTCCGGGCTTAATTTATAGTTTATTTCAATTGCGGCAGGAATTATAGATAACCCGTCGAATAAGCAGAGAGTGTTTAGCCGGAATAAGCCGGCATATAATGTGGAG
>CAYGHB010000309.1:0-2398 GCA_964349375.1 uncultured Syntrophomonadaceae bacterium
GTTGCTGCCATTACAGAAGAATAAAGGAGGTGGACTGATGCCGACAATTAATCAATTAGTGCGTAAAGGCCGCCAGCAGATTACCAAGAAATCATCTGCGCCGGCTCTCGACCGTTCCCCGCAAAAAAGGGGTGTGTGCACAAGAGTTTCTACTACTACACCGAAGAAGCCTAACTCTGCATTGCGTAAAATTGCCAGAGTCCGCCTGACCAATGGAGTTGAAGTGACTGCCTATATCCCCGGAATCGGGCATAACCTGCAGGAACACTCAGTGGTTCTGGTCAGGGGTGGCAGGGTTAAAGACCTTCCCGGTGCTCGCTATCACCTGGTGCGAGGCGCTCTTGATTCCGCCGGGGTTGAAAACCGGTCACAGGGACGTTCGAAATACGGCACGAAACGGCCGAAGAAGCAGTAAACAAGTAAGGAGCGGATAAAAGAAGATGCCACGAAAAGGACCTGTAGCGAAAAGAGATATCCTGGCAGATCCTGTTTACAGCAGTAAACTGGTAACCCGATTTGTTAACAAGCTGATGTTTGATGGCCAGCGGGGAACGGCTCAGGAAATTATTTATGATGCTTTTGAAATTATCAGGGAGAAAATGGGAAAAGATCCACACGAGATTTTCGAAACAGCGATGCGCAATGTTTCTCCCGTCCTGGAAGTAAAGCCCCGCCGGGTTGGCGGCGCTACCTACCAGGTACCGATTGAAGTGAATACAAACCGTAAAAATATTTTGGCTATCCGCTGGATAATCAATTATGCCAGGGCTCGCGGTGAAAAAACAATGGCTCAGCGTCTGGCCGGTGAACTAATGGATGCCGCCAACAATATGGGTGGATCGATCAAGAAAAAAGAAGATACGCACAAGATGGCAGAGTCGAACAAGGCCTTTGCCCACTACCGTTGGTAGGGTTTAGTAAAAGATTTTAGTAAAGGATCAGGCGCAGGTTAGATGACAAGTTGTCTGTGAAACATATTTTTAGGTTTTCCGGCACTTTAACCTCTGGCTTCCGCTCTTGGAAGGAGGGAAGAAATGAGCAAGGAAATGCAGTTGGAACAAATCAGGAATATCGGGATTGCTGCCCATATCGATGCCGGCAAAACGACCACTACGGAGAGAATTCTCTTCTATACCGGTCGCCTGCATAAATTAGGGGAAGTGCACGACGGCAATGCAACGATGGACTGGATGGTTCAGGAGCAGGAGCGCGGGATTACTATTACCAGCGCGGCAACATCCTGCCGGTGGCGTGATAGTTTAATTAATATTATCGATACGCCCGGACACGTGGACTTTACGGTTGAGGTAGAACGCTCGCTCCGGGTGCTGGATGGGATGGTTGCCATCTTCTGCGCCAAAGGCGGAGTTGAACCGCAGTCAGAAACAGTCTGGCGTCAGGCCGATCGTTACCATGTGCCCCGCTTGGCCTACATCAACAAGATGGATATGGTCGGAGCCGATTTCTTTAATGTTTTACGGCAGCTTCAGGAAAGGCTTCATGCTCATGTTCTTCCATTGCAGCTGCCGATTGGGCTTGAAAGCGGTTTTTCCGGGGTAGTCGATTTGATTACCGAGCGGGCGATCATCTATGAAGATGATCTCGGTGCGCACAGCACAGAGGCTGACATACCCGAGGCGATGAAAGAACAGGTTGCCGATTATCGGGAAAAAATTATAGAAGCAGTTGCCGATTATGATGATGCCCTGATGGAGAAATATTTTAATGGTGAAGTGATCAGCCCTGAGGATTGTTACCGGGCGTTGCGTAAGGCAACCATTTATCATAACCTGGTCCCGGTTTTCTGTGGTTCCTCTTACAAGAATAAAGGGGTTCAGCCTTTACTTGATGCGGTGGTGAACTACCTGCCTTCACCGATTGATGTAGGCGCAGTAAAAGGGTATAACCCGAAAAGCGGTGATGAGGATTTTCGCCTGCCGGCGATTGATGCGCCCTTTGCCGCCCTGGTCTTTAAGATTATGGTTGATCCTTTTGTTGGTAAACTGGCTTTCGCCCGGATCTATTCGGGCACTTTGGAAAAAGGATCGGTTGTTCTTAATGCTGCCCGCCAGAAAAAACAGCGGATCAGCAGGCTGATCCGGATGCATGCCAATTTCAGGGAAGAGATCGATAGAGCCCAAACCGGTGACATCCTGGCGATTATCGGCCCGAAAGAGATCAGTACCGGTGATACACTCTGCGCCTTAGATAAGCCGATTATCCTTGAGAATATTCAGTTCCCGGAGCCGGTTATCTCTGTCGCCATCGAACCGAAAACGAAAGCCGATCAGGACAAAATGTCTGTTTCCATGCAGCATCTGACTGAAGAAGATCCGACCTTCCAGGTTCACACCGATCAGGAAACCGGGCAGACTATTATTTCCGGAATGGGCGAGCT
>CAYGHB010000310.1:0-2389 GCA_964349375.1 uncultured Syntrophomonadaceae bacterium
TGGTTGCGCTCTATTACCTGTACCAGTATGCGCTGGACTGGGTGGCAGTCAATAACCTTGCTTTTATCAGTATGCTGCCCCTGCAGGAAGTGATCCTGGAGGTGGGCAGGTACCTCCTGCCGCTCGGCATCGGTCTGGGCATCCTGGGCAGCGGCTTTTCGATTGGCAGGTTTTTAAGGGTATGATATAAGGTTATCCATAAACAGAGATAAGATTGATTCAGGGAGGATTTAAAACTATGAAAAAATGGAACCTGATGCGGGCGGTAACCATGATCTGCATGGTGTTGCTGATCCTTACCCTTGCTGCCCCGGCGTTAGCCGTGGTGACCGAAGAGATCGAGGCCAAACAGCAGGAGCTGGAAGAGATCGAAAAACGGCGCCGCGATCAGAAAAACGCCCTCGGACTACGCCTGAACCGCGAAGCGGCGCTTAAAGAAGAGCTGAAACACTTAGAATATAGAATTGAAGAGCTGCGCCTGGAACAGGACAAGCTGGCAGTTGAAATTGCGGCAGTCGAGAAAGAGATTGAGCAGGCTGAGGCTGACCTGGCCGCAGCGGAGGCACAGTTAAAAAACCAGGAAGATCTACTTAAACTTCGCTTAAGGGCGATCCAACAACACGGTGTTGTTTCCTACCTTGAAGTGCTCTTCGAATCAAGCAGCTTTCCCGATTTCCTGACCCGTCTGCACAGCCTCAGCACTATTGCCAATAACGATCTGGGCTTAATCGAGCAGATCAAGCGGGAGCGAGACATTATACAGGCCTGGAAGGAAGAGCTGGAGCTTAAAAAAGCGAAGCTGGAGAATATGCGGCGCCAGGTGGTGGAAAACGAGCGGGCGCTGGAGAACGCTGCCGGGGAAAGAGTTGTGATCCTCGAGTCCCTGGAGGTCGAGATCGCCGCCAACTTAAAAGCGATCAACGATCTGGAAAAGGAAGCACAGCAGCTTGATTCACTGATTCGTAAATTGATTGCCGAAGCGGCCAGCAAGTTTTCCGGTCTGCAGGGAGCGCTGCAGTGGCCGATCGAACCGCCGACCTGGATCAGCTCCAATTACGGTTGGCGGCGCGACCCTTTCAGCGGGGCCCAGGCCTGGCACGGCGGGGTAGATATTGCGCCGCACAACGGTGCGGCCAACTACATCCTGGCGGCGGCCGAAGGGCAGGTTATCTTCGCCGGCTGGAACGGCGGCTACGGAAACTGTCTGATGCTTGATCACGGCAACGGCACCGTGACGCTTTACGCCCACATGAGCAGCCTGCTGGTCGGAGTCGGTGAGGTAGTGGCCCGGGGGCAGCGCATTGCCCGCGCCGGCACAACCGGTTACAGTACCGGCGTCCACCTGCACTTCGAGGTTAGGGAATACAACAAGCCGCCGGTGCGCAGCTACCCCGGCGGCGGCTCAGACCACCGCTATAACCCGATGGGCTATTTTTAAAATAGAATATCTGTATAATTTGCGAGCCGAAACAGATACTGCACAGGCCATCCCTAAAGGGATGGCTTTTTATTTAAAAGGCCAACTAATTGACTAGTGTTTTATGTTATGATTAATGGCGGTGACGCTGTTTTAATTGAGCGTATATAATCTAATGTCGAATGTGGGAGTTGAAATAGATGGCTGAGCATCATAAAAAGATAATCATAAGGTTGCTGATCATCGGCCTGCTGGCCCTGGTTGGCACCAACCTGGCGACTTATTACCTTGCTTCAGGCCAGGCAGGGCAGCCGGCAAAGGATGGGCCGACTGTGATTAAGTATGAACCTCCCCGCCGCGATTCTGATGCAGAATTGATGGTGGTCCAGGAGGCGCTTTTTACCATTACGGAATACTCTTTTACGCCGGTAGAGAAAGAAGAGCTGATTGAAGGGGCCTTAAGGGGCATGATTGATAGCATCGGCGATCCCCAGGTCCGTTTTTTTGACCCTGAGGAACTTGATGAATTTATGGCCGACACTGAAGGGTCTTACAGCGGGATCGGGGTGAGGATCGTGGAGAACAACGGACGAATTGTTGTTTTTGAAGTTTTTCCCGATTCTCCGGCCCAGCAAAGCGGTTTAACCCCGGGCGATTTCCTGCTTGAGGCTGACGGCAACGAGCTGACCGGCCAGGGGGTGAGCCGGGCAGTGGAGCTGCTGCGCGGCCCCGCGAGAGTGCCGGTTGAAGTTTTGATTAAAAGGCCGGGTGCTGATGAACCGATTAAGCTCATAGTTGACCGGGCAGAAATCAAGGTAGCCACCGTATTCAGCGAAATGCTCGCTGACGGTCTCGGCTATATCCGGATTAGCAGTTTCGATAGCAACACGGCGGGCGAATTCAGTTCCCAGTTCCGTGAAATAGAAAAGCGCGGCCTCGGAGTGGGTTTAATTCTCGACCTGCGCAATAATC